>NZ_JBEPKA010000038.1:0-561 GCF_040496015.1 Agromyces litoreus | reverse complement strand
TGATTCGGCCTGGGTTTCGTTCCTATCGGTTTCCCTGTCGGGCGGTTGCCGCCAGGCCTGATTCTTGGTCAGCGTAGTAGGCCTGCTCGACCTCGATCGGGGTGCGCAGGTCGAGTTCGCCGTGCAGCCGCTGGTTGTTCCACCACCACACGTACTCGAGGGTGGCCAGTTCGACCTGCTCGACGGTCCGCCATGGCCCGCGGCGGCGGATCAGCTCCGTCTTGTAGAGCCCATTGACGGCCTCGGCGAGGGCGTTGTCATACGAGTCGCCGACGGTTCCGGTGGACGGTTCCGCGCCGAGTTCGACGATCCGGTCGGTGTACACCACGGCGAGGTAGTTCGACCCATGATCGGCGTGATGGACCAGCCCGTCGAGCTTGCCGCCGGCGGTCCATGCGGCCATGTTCAGTGCCTGCAACGGCAGGATGTCGGCCTTCAACGTGGCGGCGACGTTCCAGCCGACGATGCGGCGGGAGTACACGTCGGTGACGAAGGCGACGTACGCGAACCCGGACCATGTGGCGACGTAGGTGACGTCGGCCACCCACAGCCGCCGCGGAC
>NZ_JBEPKA010000037.1:0-1056 GCF_040496015.1 Agromyces litoreus | reverse complement strand
CGTGATCCTCGTGAAGATCCATCATCTGCGTACGCATCGGAGTGATGAGGGCTTGGGCCGGGAGGGGCAGTTGGCGTGGCAGTTGGCTGGGGTGGCGGTCGATCCGGTGGAGGTCGATGGCGAGGTCGTGGAGATGGTCGTGAATCGGGTGATCGATAACGCGGCGGTCGCGGCGGCGTCGTTGACGCGGGCGCCGGTGGTCGCGGCGCGGTCGCAGGCGTTGGCGCATCCGGTGTCGGTGCATGGGGATGGGTCGTGCGTGTTCGGTGCGGATGCGGGTCGGCGGACTTCGCCGGAGTGGGCGGCGTGGGCGAACGGGGTCGCGGTGCGGGAGTTGGATTTCCATGACACGTTCCTCGCGGCGGATTACTCGCATCCGGGGGACAACATTCCGCCGGTGGTGGCGGTCGCGCAGCATCTGGCTGCGGCGCGGGGGTTGACGGGTCGGGAGGTGGTGCGGGGGATCGCGACGGCGTACGAGGTGCAGGTGGATCTGGTCAAGGCGATCAGCCTGCATGCGCACAAGATCGATCATGTCGCGCATCTGGGGCCGGCGGCGGCGGCGGGGATCGGGACGTTGCTGGGGTTGGGGCAGGAGACGGTGTTCCAGGCGATCGGGCAGGCGTTGCACACCACGACTGCGACGCGGCAGTCGCGGAAGGGGGAGATCTCGACGTGGAAGGCGTATGCGCCGGCGTTCGCGGGGAAGATGGCGGTGGAGTCGGTGGATCGGGCGATGCGGGGCCAGACCAGCCCGGTGCCGATCTACGAGGGTGAGGACGGGGTGATCGCGTGGCTGCTGGGCGGCCCGGATGCCACGTACGAGGTGCCGTTGCCGGAGGCGGGGGAGGCCAAGCGGGCGATCCTGGATTCGTATACGAAGGAGCATTCGGCGGAGTACCAGGCGCAGGCGTGGATCGACCTGGCCCGGAGGCTGCATGCGGCGTACCCGTTGATCCTGGATGACCCGGACCGGATCGAGTCGATCACGATCCACACCTCGCATCACACGCATTACGTGATCGGGTCGGGGGCGAACGACCCGCAGAAGTACGA
>NZ_JBEPKA010000036.1:0-1217 GCF_040496015.1 Agromyces litoreus | reverse complement strand
GATGGTACTGCAGGGGCGACCCTGTGGGAGAGTAGGACACCGCCGGACATCCTTCACAGAAGAGCCGCCCAACGCCGGGCGGCTCTTCTGCAGTTAACGACCTCGCACACGGCTCCCGCTGCCGCGCGCGACGGCGGCGCGAGCGTTCCGCGGCAGCCATCACCTGGGGCGAGCACCTCGCGTAAGCGCTTACGAGTCTGCCCCGGGCGATGGCTCGGCTCGAAGCACCATCCGGCGCCCAAGGCGACCCGAGTGGGTCCCCTGGACGCTCCGACGGCGTGCGAGAAGCCAGCATCCGTGCGGGAGTCGCGGCCGCACCGAAGACGCGCGGCTCGAGCGCGCCCGCCGAGCCAGGTCGAGCGATCTCACAACGAGTTAATGCAAGCGCTTGCAACATCGGCGCCGAAACCGGTAACGTCGCCCCCAATGTCGGTGGCACGTCGTCGTGCCGGAATCGGGAGTCAAGGATGACGCATCGAGCGCGCGCTCGGAGAGCAGTGACATTCGGGATCACGGGAGCCCTCGCGGCATCCGCCCTCGCAGTACTGCCGGTGATGCCGGCTGCATCGGCCGACGGCGACACGTTCGCCCTCGTCGGGTCGCTGCAGGACGAGCTCGGGTGCTCGGCCGACTGGCAGCCCGAGTGCGAGGCGACCGAACTGCTTCCGACCGACACCCCCGGTGTCTACGCCGCGGACTTCACGGTGCCGGCCGGGACGTGGGAGTACAAGGTCGCCGCGAACGACACGTGGGATGCCTCGTGGGGCCTGAACGGCGGCGGGGACAACATCCCCCTCACCGTCGGCGGCGACACCGACGTCCGCGTCCTCTTCGACGACGAGCAGAAGCGGGTCGGGCTCGAGCTGCTCAGCACGCGCGCCGGCTACGACGAGGCCGCCGACGCGTCGCTGGTCGCGGCGCCGGCGCGCCAGCCCGGCAGCGCGGAGAACTTCTACTTCGTGATGACCGACCGCTTCGCCAACGGCGACACGTCCAACGACACGGCGGGCATCGCGGGCGACCGCCTCGACCACGGCTTCGACCCGACCGACAAGGGCTTCTACAACGGCGGCGACATCCAGGGCATCCGCGACCACCTCGACTACATCGCGGACCTCGGCACGACCGCGATCTGGTTCACGCCGAGCTTCAAGAACAAGCCGGTGCAGGGCGAGGGCGCGAACGCCAGCGCCGGCTACCACGGGTACTGGATCACC
>NZ_JBEPKA010000035.1:0-1271 GCF_040496015.1 Agromyces litoreus | reverse complement strand
GGGTCTGCTGCGCGAGTAGGTGACATCTGAATTGGCTTGCCCTGCGGGGTGGGCTGGAAGGATGTCATTGTGCCCAAGCCGTACCCGTCCGAGTTCCGTGATGACGTGGTTCGCGTCGCTCGGAACCGTGAGCCCGGTGTGACGATCGAGCAGATCGCGCACGACTTCGGGGTCCATCCGATGACGCTGCAGAAGTGGCTCCACCGCGCGAAGGTCGAAGAAGGTTCCGCGCCTGGCCCGACGAGGTCGGAATCGGCCGAGCTGCGTGAGGCGCGCAAGCGGATCCGGCTCCTCGAGCAGGAGAACGAGGTGCTGCGCCGGGCTGCGGCGTATCTGTCGCAGGCGAGCCTGCCGGGAAAAGGCTCTACCCGCTCGTGAGAGAGCTCGCCGCGGACCGGGGCATCCCTGTCGCGGTGACGTGCCGGGTGCTCAAGCTCGCTCGCCAGCCCTACTACCGGTGGCTGGCGAACCCGATCACCGACGCTGAGGTGGTCGAGGCGTATCGGGCGAACGCGCTGTTCGACGCCCACCGCGACGATCCCGAGTTCGGGCATCGGCTCCTCGCGGACGAGGCTCGTGCCGCGGGTGAGGCGATGGCCGACCGGACCGCGTGGCGGATCGCGTCGGGGAACGGCTGGTGGAGTGCGTTCGGCAAGCGCCGGAGCGGCAAGGGCAAGCGGGTCGGCCCGCCGGTGCACGACGATCTCGTCGGCCGGATCTTCACCGCTGACGGCCCGAACCGGCTCTGGCTGACCGACATCACCGAGCACCGAACGAACGAGGGCAAGCTGTACCTCTGCGCGGTCAAGGACGTGTACTCGAACCGGATCGTGGGGTACTCGATCAGCGACCGGATGAAGTCCCGCCTCGCCGTGAACGCGATCGAGCACGCAGTAGCCCGCCGCGGCGACGTCGCCGGCTGCATTGTCCATTCCGATAGGGGCAGCCAGTTTCGAAGCCGGAAGGTGCTGCGCACCCTGGCCCGGCACGACCTCGTCGGATCGATGGGCCGGGTCGGCGCCGCAGGCGACAACGCGGCCATGGAATCGTTCTTCAGCCTGCTCCAGAAAAACGTCCTGAACCGGCGCTCGTGGGCGACCCGGGAAGAGCTCCGGATCGCGATCGTGACCTGGATCGAGCGGACCTACCACCGCCGACGCCGGCAGCCCCGCCTCGGCCGTTTGACCCCGATCGAGTTCGAGGTCATCATGAACACGCCCGCCGCACTGGCGGCTTGACTACAACCTGTCACCTACTCGTGCAGCAGACCC
>NZ_JBEPKA010000034.1:0-1696 GCF_040496015.1 Agromyces litoreus | reverse complement strand
ATGTCCGGCGGTGTCCTACTCTCCCACAGGGTCGCCCCTGCAGTACCATCGGCGCTGCGAGTCTTAGCTTCCGGGTTCGGAATGGGTCCGGGCGTTTCCCTCGCGCTATGGCCGCCGAAACTCTAGAACCAACGTGGTGTGCCCGCCCGTGGGGTGGGGTGTTGGTGGTCTCGGTGTCCCCCCTGGTGTCCGTCCCGTCCGTGGTGGGCGGGGTGGGGTGGGGGGGGTTCTGTGTTGTGTTGTGTGTGTTTCCGTCTGAAGGGAACCACAGAGTGGACGCGAGTCATCAGGCCACACACCGCTGCCTTACAACGATGGTGTGTGTAGTGAGGTTTCAAGTTGTCGGCGTATTAGTACCAGTCAGCTGCACACCTTGCGGTGCTTCCACATCTGGCCTATCAACCCAGTCGTCTGGCTGGGAGCCTCTCCCCCCGAAGGGGATGGAAATCTCATCTCGAGGCCGGCTTCCCGCTTAGATGCTTTCAGCGGTTATCCATCCCGAACGTAGCTAACCAGCGGTGCTCCTGGCGGAACAACTGGCACACCAGAGGTTCGTCCAACCCGGTCCTCTCGTACTAGGGTCAGATCCTCTCAAATTTCCTGCGCGCGCAGAGGATAGGGACCGAACTGTCTCACGACGTTCTAAACCCAGCTCGCGTACCGCTTTAATGGGCGAACAGCCCAACCCTTGGGACCTACTCCAGCCCCAGGATGCGACGAGCCGACATCGAGGTGCCAAACCATGCCGTCGATATGGACTCTTGGGCAAGATCAGCCTGTTATCCCCGAGGTACCTTTTATCCGTTGAGCGACAGCGCTTCCACAAGCCACTGCCGGATCACTAGTCCCGACTTTCGTCCCTGCTCGACCTGTCAGTCTCGCAGTCAAGCTCCCTTGTGCACTTACACTCGCCACCTGATTGCCAACCAGGTTGAGGGAACCTTTGGGCGCCTCCGTTACTCTTTGGGAGGCAACCGCCCCAGTTAAACTACCCACCAGGCACTGTCCCTGAACCGGATCACGGTTCGAAGTTAGATATCCAGAGTGACCAGAGTGGTATTTCAACAATGACTCCACGAACACTAGCGTGCCCGCTTCACAGTCTCCCACCTATCCTACACAAGCCACACCGAACACCAATACCAAGCTGTAGTAAAGGTCACGGGGTCTTTCCGTCCTTCTGCGCGTAACGAGCATCTTTACTCGTACTGCAATTTCGCCGAGTTCGCGGTTGAGACAGCTGGGAAGTCGTTACGCCATTCGTGCAGGTCGGAACTTACCCGACAAGGAATTTCGCTACCTTAGGATGGTTATAGTTACCACCGCCGTTTACTGGGGCTTAAATTCTCAGCTTCGCCTTGCGGCTAACCAGTCCTCTTAACCTTCCAGCACCGGGCAGGCGTCAGTCCGTATACATCGTCTTGCGACTTGGCACGGACCTGTGTTTTTAGTAAACAGTCGCTTCCCACTGGTCTCTGCGGCCTTCAACGCTTCCCACCGCGAGGGTGTTCACGTATCCGGCCCCCCTTCTCCCGAAGTTACGGGGGCATTTTGCCGAGTTCCTTAACCACGATTCTCTCGATCTCCTCGGTATTCTCTACCTGACCACCTGAGTCGGTTTGGGGTACGGGCGGCTGGAACCTCGCGTCGATGCTTTTCTCGGCAGCATAGGATCACCCACTTTTCATCCGCATCG
>NZ_JBEPKA010000033.1:0-2691 GCF_040496015.1 Agromyces litoreus | reverse complement strand
TGGCTCATGCTCCGCTCGTGGCGACGGCGCGAGGTGCGCGACGAGACCCTCGCCGCCTACCCGCCGCCGCCCACGCTCGGCCCCGCGACGCTCGAGGTCGAGGCCCTCTACGTGGCCACGACCCCGGAGGGGCAGCCGCTCGAGCGGCTCGCCGTCGAGGGCCTGGCGTTCCGCGGTTCGGCGCGCGTCGAGGTGCACCCGCCCGGGGTGCTCCTCCGGATCGCCGGCGAGCCGTCGAGCTTCATCCCGTCGGAGGCCATCGCGTCCGCCGGGACCGCGACCTACGCGATCGATCGCGGGGTCGAGCCCGAGGGCCTCGTCGCCCTCACCTGGATCGTCGACGACCGGTCGGAGCCCGAGGTCCCGACCCGGGTCGACAGCTACCTTCGGTGTCGGTACCCGGGCGATTCCGCCCGGCTGGTCGCCGCCGTGAACGAGATCGCTGCGGCGCCCGAGGCGCCCCAGCCGCAAGCAGAGGAAGAGAGCGAGGCCTCGGATGACTGAGACCCCGACCCCGGTCGACGAGCAGGCCACCGCCGCCGCCGACCTCGACCGTGCCGTGCTCGTGCTGGAGGACGGCACGCGCTACGAGGGGCGCGCCTACGGCGCCCGCGGCCGCACGCTCGGCGAAGCCGTCTTCGCGACGGGGATGACCGGCTACCAGGAGACGCTGACCGACCCGTCCTACGCGGGCCAGATCGTGCTGATGACCGCGCCCCACATCGGCAACACCGGCATGAACGACGAGGACATGGAATCCTCGCGCATCTGGGTCGCCGGCTACGTCGTGCGCGATCCCTCCCGAGTCGTGTCGAACTTCCGCTCCCAGCGGAGCCTCGACGACGACCTCGCCGACGCGGGCGTCGTCGGCATCAGCGGCATCGACACGCGTGCCGTGACCCGGCACATCCGCTCGCTCGGCGCGATGCGCGCAGGGGTCTTCTCGGGCGAGGAGGCCTTCCTCACCCCGGGGGAGCAGCTCGACTTCGTGCAGTCCGGCGAGCAGATGGCCGGCCGCAACCTCTCCGGCGCGGTCTCCACCGCCGAGCGCTACACGCTGCCCGCGACGGGGGAGCGCGTCGGTTCGGTCGCCGTGCTCGATCTCGGCGTCAAGACCTCGACCCTGAACTACCTGGCCGAGCGCGGGTTCGACGTGCACGTGCTCCCGCAGGCCGTGACGCCCGACGAGGTGCTCGCCCTCGAGCCCGACGCGCTGTTCTTCTCGAACGGCCCCGGCGACCCGAGCGCCTCGGACCGTCACGTCGAGCTGCTCCGCAGCGCGCTGCGCGCCGGACTGCCCTACTTCGGCATCTGCTTCGGCAACCAGCTGCTCGGCCGCGCGCTCGGGTTCGACACCTACAAGCTCCCGTTCGGGCACCGCGGCATCAACCAGCCCGTGCTCGACCGCGCCACGGGTCGCGTCGAGATCACCGCGCACAACCACGGCTTCGCCGTCGACGCCCCCACCGACGCGATCAGCGAGTCCAGCGAGGGCTTCGGCCGGGTCGAGGTCAGCCACGTCGGACTGAACGACGACGTCGTGGAGGGCCTGAACTGCCTGGACATCCCCGCGTTCTCGGTGCAGTACCACCCCGAGTCGGCGGCCGGCCCGCACGACGCCAACTACCTCTTCGACCGCTTCCGCGACATGGTGATCGCCGCGAAGCAGAACGATTCCAGCCAGGAGGCCGGCGAGTAATGCCCAAGCGCGACGACATCAACTCCGTCCTCGTCATCGGGTCCGGCCCGATCGTCATCGGCCAGGCCGCCGAGTTCGACTACTCGGGCACCCAGGCGTGCCGGGTCCTGCGTGCCGAGGGCGTGCGCGTCATCCTCGTGAACCCGAACCCGGCCACGATCATGACCGACCCCGACTTCGCCGACGCGACCTACGTCGAGCCGATCACCCCTGAGGTGATCGAGTCGATCATCGTCAAGGAGAAGCCGGACGCCGTGCTCCCGACGCTCGGCGGCCAGACCGCGCTGAACGCCGCGATCGCCCTGCACGACGCCGGCATCCTCGACAAGCACGGCGTCGAGCTCATCGGGGCCAAGGTCGACGCCATCCGCAAGGGCGAGGACCGGCAGCTCTTCAAGGACCTCGTCATCGAGGCCGGCGCCGACGTCGCCCGCTCGCACGTCGCGACGACGCTGGAGCAGGCCAAGGAGTTCGCGCTCGACCTCGGCTACCCGCTCGTGGTCCGCCCATCGTTCACGATGGGCGGGCTCGGCTCGGGCTTCGCCTACACCGAGGAGGACCTCGTCCGGATCGTGACGCAGGGCCTGCACGACTCGCCGACCACCGAGGTGCTCCTCGAGGAGTCGATCCTCGGCTGGAAGGAGTACGAGCTCGAGCTCATGCGCGACACCGCCGACAACACGGTCGTCGTCTGCTCGATCGAGAACGTCGACCCCGTCGGCGTGCACACGGGCGACTCGATCACGGTCGCGCCCGCGCTCACCCTGACCGACCGCGAGTACCAGAAGCTGCGCGACATCGGCATCGACATCATCCGCGCCGTCGGCGTCGACACCGGCGGCTGCAACATCCAGTTCGCCGTCGACCCCGCCGACGGGCGCATCATCGTCATCGAGATGAATCCGCGCGTCTCGCGGTCGTCGGCGCTCGCGTCGAAGGCCACGGGCTTCCCGATCGCGAAGATCGCCGCGAAGCTCGCGATCGGCTACCGC
>NZ_JBEPKA010000032.1:0-3734 GCF_040496015.1 Agromyces litoreus | reverse complement strand
GTCTCAACCATCATGAGCGACGGATTTGCCTATCGCTCGGCCTACACGCTTGCCCCGGGACAACCATCGCCCGGGCTGGGCTACCTTCCTGCGTCACACCTGTTATCACGCTCACTCCACCAGACGGGGTCGCATGCCGCCCCGCACCTCACCCCGAAGGGATCCGTGCGGCTTGGGATGCTTAGCACTCCTGGTCTCGTGTGGGCGGTTCTTCGCCGGTACGGGAATATCAACCCGTTGTCCATCGACTACGCCTGTCGGCCTCGCCTTAGGTCCCGACTTACCCAGGGCAGATTAGCTTGACCCTGGAACCCTTGGTCTTCCGGAGGACGGGTTTCTCACCCGTCTTTCGCTACTCATGCCTGCATTCTCACTCGTGTGCCATCCACGGCTGGTTTCCACCGCCGCTTCACCCGGCACACGACGCTCTCCTACCCATCACCACGACTGGACCACGAAGGCCTATCGATATGCGGTAATGCCACGACTTCGGTGGCGTGCTTGAGCCCCGTTACATTGTCGGCGCGGAATCACTTGACCAGTGAGCTATTACGCACTCTTTCAAGGGTGGCTGCTTCTAAGCCAACCTCCTGGTTGTCTGTGCAACTCCACATCCTTTCCCACTTAGCACGCGCTTAGGGACCTTAGTCGGTGGTCTGGGTTGTTTCCCTCTCGACGATGAAGCTTATCCCCCACCGTCTCACTGCTGCGCTCTCACTTACCGGCATTCGGAGTTTGGCTGACGTCAGTAACCTGTTGAGGCCCATCGGCCATCCAGTAGCTCTACCTCCGGCAAGAAACACGCAACGCTGCACCTAAATGCATTTCGGAGAGAACCAGCTATCACGAAGTTTGATTGGCCTTTCACCCCTATCCACAGCTCATCCCCTCAGTTTTCAACCTAAGTGGGTTCGGTCCTCCACGACGTCTTACCGTCGCTTCAACCTGGCCATGGATAGATCACTTCGCTTCGGGTCTAGGACCTGCGACTCAATCGCCCTATTCAGACTCGCTTTCGCTACGGCTACCCCACACGGGTTAACCTCGCCACAGATCACTAACTCGCAGGCTCATTCTTCAAAAGGCACGCCGTCACACCAACAAGGGCGCTCCGACGGTTTGTAAGCAAACGGTTTCAGGTACTATTTCACTCCCCTCCCGGGGTACTTTTCACCTTTCCCTCACGGTACTTGTCCGCTATCGGTCATCTGGGAGTATTTAGGCTTATCAGGTGGTCCTGACAGATTCACACGGGATTTCTCGGGCCCCGTGCTACTTGGGATCCCCTTCCGGCCGGCCAGGCATTTCGACTACGGGACTCACACCCACTCCGGTCCGGCATTCAATCCGGTTCGTCTATACCCGACGCGTCACCGTCGCTGTCCGGCAGAACAGCACGAAAGGTCCCACAACCCCGACCATGCAACCCCTGCCGGGTATCACACATGATCGGTTTAGCCTCATCCGCTTTCGCTCGCCACTACTCACGGAATCACGGTTGTTTTCTCTTCCTGTGGGTACTGAGATGTTTCACTTCCCCACGTTCCCTCTACCCGCCCTATATATTCAGGCGGGAGTCACCAGGTCACCACGAAGGGCCTGGCGGGGTTTCCCCATTCGGAAATCCTCGGATCACAGCTCGTTTATCAGCTCCCCGAGGCTTATCGCAGATTACGACGTCCTTCTTCGGCTCCAGATGCCAAGGCATCCACCGTTTGCTCTTAGAAACTTGAAATCACATGAGTTATAGAAACCACCACCCCGAAGGATGGCAGTGACCAATGATCACCACGACACACCCCGAAAGATGCATCGTGCTTGACCTTGTGACCCGACACCCCGAAGGGCATCGAATCTAAGATGCTCGCGTCCACTATGTAGTTCTCAACAGACGGCCAGAACCCCCACCCCACCAGCACCACAGCCGGCTTCATGAAGGCCTGCGGGGAACCATCCCCGACCACTGCCCGAAGGCAAGGCCATGTCCGGTCCCTCAGGACCCAACAGCGTGCACGCACCACCCCCGCGAACCCAGACCGTTCCAACCACCGAAGCGGCGTACTAGACCCGAACCCTTGCGAGCGATGCCTATGTCAATGTTCCACCCATGAGCTCACCGGCAGGACACATTCGGCCCTGACCCGGCATGCCTGGACACCCCAAGAGGTGCCAGATGCTCCTTAGAAAGGAGGTGATCCAGCCGCACCTTCCGGTACGGCTACCTTGTTACGACTTAGTCCTAATCACCGATCCCACCTTCGACGGCTCCCTCCACAAGGGTTAGGCCACCGGCTTCGGGTGTTACCGACTTTCATGACTTGACGGGCGGTGTGTACAAGGCCCGGGAACGTATTCACCGCAGCGTTGCTGATCTGCGATTACTAGCGACTCCGACTTCATGAGGTCGAGTTGCAGACCTCAATCCGAACTGAGACCGGCTTTTTGGGATTCGCTCCGCCTTACGACATCGCAGCCCTTTGTACCGGCCATTGTAGCATGCGTGAAGCCCAAGACATAAGGGGCATGATGATTTGACGTCATCCCCACCTTCCTCCGAGTTGACCCCGGCAGTCTCACATGAGTCCCCACCATAACGTGCTGGCAACATGCGACGAGGGTTGCGCTCGTTGCGGGACTTAACCCAACATCTCACGACACGAGCTGACGACAACCATGCACCACCTGTACACCGGTGTCCAAAGAGTTCTTCATTTCTGAAGCGTTCCGGTGTATGTCAAGCCTTGGTAAGGTTCTTCGCGTTGCATCGAATTAATCCGCATGCTCCGCCGCTTGTGCGGGCCCCCGTCAATTCCTTTGAGTTTTAGCCTTGCGGCCGTACTCCCCAGGCGGGGCGCTTAATGCGTTAGCTACGACACGGAAACCGTGGAAAGGTC
Organism: Agromyces litoreus; assembly: GCF_040496015.1. Taxonomy (NCBI): domain Bacteria; kingdom Bacillati; phylum Actinomycetota; class Actinomycetes; order Micrococcales; family Microbacteriaceae; genus Agromyces; species Agromyces litoreus. The sequence goes on along the minus strand of NZ_JBEPKA010000032.1, from coordinate 840 downwards.
CCCACATCTAGCGCCCAACGTTTACGGCGTGGACTACCAGGGTATCTAATCCTGTTCGCTCCCCACGCTTTCGCTCCTCAGCGTCAGTAAGTGCCCAGAGACCTGCCTTCGCCATCGGTGTTCCTCCTGATATCTGCGCATTCCACCGCTACACCAGGAATTCCAGTCTCCCCTACACCACTCAAGTCTGCCCGTACCCACCGCACGCCTCAGGTTGAGCCTGAGGATTTCACGGCAGACGCGACAAACCGCCTACGAGCTCTTTACGCCCAATAATTCCGGACAACGCTCGGACCCTACGTATTACCGCGGCTGCTGGCACGTAGTTAGCCGGTCCTTTTTCTCCAGGTACCGTCAAGCCGAAGCCCTTCTTCCCTGACAAAAGCGGTTTACAACCCGAAGGCCGTCATCCCGCACGCGGCGTTGCTGCATCAGGCTTGCGCCCATTGTGCAATATTCCCCACTGCTGCCTCCCGTAGGAGTCTGGGCCGTGTCTCAGTCCCAGTGTGGCCGGTCACCCTCTCAGGCCGGCTACCCGTCGACGCCTTGGTGAGCCATTACCTCACCAACAAGCTGATAGGCCGCGAGTCCATCCCAAACCGAAAAACTTTCCACCAAAAATCATGCGATCCAAGGTCCTATCCGGTATTAGCTCCGATTTCTCGGGGTTATCCCAGAGTCCAGGGCAGGTTACTCACGTGTTACTCACCCGTTCGCCACTAATCCACCCAGCAAGCTGGGCTTCATCGTTCGACTTGCATGTGTTAAGCACGCCGCCAGCGTTCGTCCTGAGCCAGGATCAAACTCTCCAAAAAAAATGGTTCAACCAACCCCCAAAAA
>NZ_JBEPKA010000031.1:0-7545 GCF_040496015.1 Agromyces litoreus | reverse complement strand
TCCCACGACATCGCCGGGTCGATGAGGAACTGCGAGCCGAGGTTGGAGGTGAGCACGAGGATCACGTTCCGGAAGTCGACGGTGCGACCCTGCCCATCCGTCAGCCGGCCATCGTCGAGCACCTGCAGGAGCACGTCGAACACCTCGGGGTGCGCCTTCTCGACCTCGTCGAGGAGGATCACCGAGTACGGCCGACGGCGCACGGCCTCGGTGAGCTGGCCGCCCTGCTCGTAGCCGATGTAGCCGGGGGGCGCGCCGACCAGGCGCGACACCGAGTGCTTCTCGCCGTACTCCGACATGTCGATGCGCACCATGGCGTGCTCGTCGTCGAAGAGCACGTCTGCGAGCGCCTTGGCGAGCTCGGTCTTTCCGACGCCGGTCGGGCCGAGGAAGAGGAACGACCCGGTCGGCCGGTCGGGGTCGCTGACCCCGGCACGCGCCCGGCGCACCGCGTCGGCGACGGCCGCGACGGCACGTCGCTGGCCGATGACCCGGCGTCCGAGCTCCTGCTCGAGGTGCAGCAGCTTCTCGGTCTCGCCCTGCATGAGCCGGCCGACGGGGATGCCGGTCCACTGCGCGATGACGGCGGCGATGTCCTCCTCGGTGACCTGCTCGTTGACCATGCGCGGCTCGTCCGGCGCCGCCTCGGCGCGCTCGGCCTCCTCGAGGTCGCGCTGCAGCTGGGCGATGGTCTCGTACTCGAGCTTCGACGCGGTCGCGTAGTCGGCCTCGCGCATGGCGCGGTCGCGACGGGTCATGGCGTCGTCGAGCTGCTTCTTCAGCTCGCCGACGCGGTTCAGCGACATCCGCTCGCGCGCCCAGCGCTCCTCGAGCTCGACCAGGTCCCGCTCCTTCTCGGCGAGGCGCTCGCGCAGCGTGCCGAGTCGCTCCTTGGAGGCGTCGTCCTTCTCCTTCTTCAGGGCGAGCTCCTCGAGCCGCATCCGGTCGACCTCGCGCTTGAGCTGGTCGATCTCGACGGGGCTGGAGTCGATCTCCATCTTCAGTCGGCTCATGGCCTCGTCGACGAGGTCGATCGCCTTGTCGGGCAGCTGCCGCGCCGAGATGTACCGGTTGGACAGCGACGCCGCCGCGACGAGGGCGGCGTCGGTGATGGTCACGCCGTGGTGGGCCTCGTATCGGCCCTTGAGGCCTCGGAGGATCGCGACGGTGTCCTCGACGCTCGGCTCGCCGACGAAGACCTGCTGGAAGCGGCGCTCGAGCGCGGCGTCCTTCTCGATGTACTCGCGGTACTCGTCGAGCGTGGTCGCGCCGATGAGCCGCAGCTCGCCGCGGGCCAGCATGGGCTTGAGCATGTTGGAGGCCGCGACCGATCCCTCGCCGCCGCCGGCGCCCATGAGCAGGTGCAGCTCGTCGACGAAGGTGATGATGCGTCCCTCGGCCTCGTTGATCTCCTTGAGCACCGCCTTCAGGCGCTCCTCGAACTGGCCGCGGTACATGGCGCCGGCGACGAGTGCGGAGATGTCGAGCGCGACGAGCTGCTTGTCCTTCAGCGAGTCGGCGACGTCGCCGGCGACGATCCGCTGGGCCAGCCCCTCGACCACGGCGGTCTTGCCGACGCCGGGCTCGCCGATGAGCACGGGGTTGTTCTTGGTGCGCCGGGTGAGCACCTGGCTGACGCGACGGATCTCGGCGTCGCGGCCGATCACCGGGTCGAGCTTGCCCTGCTTCGCGATCTCGGTGAGGTTGACGCCGTACTGTTCGAGCGCCGACTTCTGCTCCTCCTGGGAGCTCGGCGCGCCCTGCATGTTGGCCACGGACTTCCCTTCTTCAAACTTGAGCCTACAAGACTCAACTTTAGCGAACGGGCTCGTATTCCGGATTCCGCGAACTCGCGTCGTTGCGACAGCGCGCCCGGCTCAGTCCCCGACCCTCACGCTAGACCGGCGCTCCGACGCTGTCGACGCCGGCCGACCCACCCACCGCACCCCGCGCCGCGCGCCCTCCTCAGCGCGCCACTCGCCCTTCTCAGCCGCACCACTCGCCCTTCTCAGGAGGAATCCGCGGATCCGACCGCTTCTCGGGAAGACGCGCCGTCGCGAACCGCGACCCGCCGCATAACTCCTGAGAAGGGCGAGCTGGTGGCGGGAATGGCGGCAGGCGGGCGCACGTTAGCGTGGAGCGAGGACCCGAACGAGGAGGACACGGATGCCGCTGCAGGGCGACTACGCACCCAGCACGTCGAAGTGGGCGCGCGACCAGGCCGAGACCTATGAGGCGACGGGAGGGCGCGAGGCGAACTCGCTGCGCGGCAAGCCCGTCATCATCCTGACGACGCTCGGCGCGAAGAGCGGGAAGCTGCGCAAGACCGCCCTCATGCGGGTCGAGCACGAGGGCGAGTACGCCGTCGTCGCCTCGCAGGGCGGCGACCCGAAGCACCCGGCCTGGTACTTCAACATGAAGGACGAGCCGCGCGTCGAGCTCCAGGACCGCGACGTCAAGCGCGAGTACGTCGCCCGCGAGGTGACCGGCGCCGAGAAGGACCTCTGGTGGGGCCGCGCGACCGAGGTCTGGCCGGACTACGACCACTACCAGTCGAAGACCGACCGCGAGATCCCGATCCTGGTGCTCACCCCGCTCGACGCCCGGGGCTGATCCGCCGGCCGCGGCACCGCGCGACGACGCCGGATGCCGCGGGCGTCAGAGCCACTGCATCGTGAACGCCCGGCCCAGCACCCGACGCAGGCCGGGCATGCCGAGCACGCGCACCGCCGAGTTGCGCGCGCGAAGCCGGAGCCCGTTCGCCGGCGCGCCCATGCGCATGTTGAAGGCCGCCTGGCGCGCGGCGCGCATCGCCGCCGCGCGCCGGGACCGGTCGTAGGTGCTGAACACGTCGAGGGGCGCGGATGCCGCGAGCGCGGCGGCGAGCTCCCGGTCGAGGTGCACGGCGTCGCTCCATCCGAGGTTCATGCCCTGCCCGCCGATCGGGCTGATCTCGTGCGCGGCGTCGCCGACGAGCGCGATGCGGCCCGCGGCCATCGGATGCGCGACGTGCTGCGCGGCCTCGAACGCGGTCGGCGCCGACGCGACCGCGACGTCGAACTCGGCGCCCGTGCGGGCCGTCACGACCGTCGCGACGGCGGCGGCGTCGAGCTCGGTCGGCGCGCGTCGCACGCGGGCGACCCATCGACGGCGCTCGCCGGGCATCGGGAACGACTCCACCACGCCGGCCGGCTCGAAGTGCAGGAGCGCGGTCTCGGGTGCGCCCGTGTCGTCGCGCGTGTCGCACATCACGTAGCTGCCCCGGCCGCGCTGCGGCCGCCACTCGGCGCCCACCAGGTCCCGGAGCGCGCTGCGGACCCCGTCGGCGCCCACCACGTAGCGCGCGGCGATGCGGACCTCACCCGCCCGGTCGCCGTTCCTCGCGTGCACGACCAGGTGCGTGCCGCGGTCGGTGACGCCGACGAACTCGAGCCCGCGGCGCATCTCCACGGTCCGCGCGTCGTCGAGACGCGCCTCGAGGAGCGACTCGACCTCGCGCTGCGGCAGGGAGTGCACCCGCCCCGACTTCGGGAAGCGGAGCGAGCCGAGCGTGCGCCCGTCGCACGAGACCCGGCCGTCCCGGATCACGACCGCGCGCCGTCGCACCTCGTCGCCGATGCCGACCGCCGCGAGGGCGCGCAGGCCGGGCGGATGGATCCCGATCGCGCGCGACGAGGTACCGGGCGGCGGCGCGACGGGGCGGCGCTCGAGCAGGACCGCGCGCAGCCCGCGACGGGCGAGCAGGCATCCGAGCAGGAGCCCGACGGCACCGGCGCCGACCACGACGACATCGTGCATCGGCAGCTCGGCGTCGACGCCCGTCTCCGGATCACTCATCCGGGATCTCGCTGCCCCAGACCAGTTCGAGCCGGGACGGGAACCCCCGCTTGACCCGCCAGCTGGGCGGCACCGCGCGCGCCAGTTCCGGAGCGGTGTGGCTGCGGCGGATCGAGGTCAGCCCGTCCTGGCGGATGAACGAGCCGGCGAGGACGTTCCACGCGAACGGCAGCGTCGCCGCCCAGAAGCCCAGGTAGGCGCCGCGGCTCCGCTCGATGTCGCCGTGCACGCCGATCCCTCCGGGCGCCACCAGGCGCTCGGTATCGGCGAGCAGCGCCCCGAGCTCGCCGGCCGAGAGGTGGTGCAGCACGTGGTTCGACCAGACGACGTCGAACATCTCGCCTTCGGCGACGAGGTCGGCGGTCGAGGCCACGCGCGTGCGGAAGCGGGGGTCGGAGAACCGGGAGGCCGCTCGGACGGCCCGCTCGTCGGGATCGATGGCGACGACCTCGAGCCGGAGGCCGTCGCGCCGCGCGAGTTGGAGGATGCGGTGGGGCAGGTCGCCGCCGCCGACGCCGACGTCGAGCATCCGGGCCGCATGCGTGGTCGCGAGCCTGGGGCGCACCCATTCCTCGTAGACGGCGGCCGGCCGCGAGACGATCCGATTCACGAGCCCGAACCGTCGGTAGGTGCGCGCCAGCGCGGACGGGTCCGCACCGGGGTCGTCCATGAGCTCCCGGGCGTGCTCGTCGCGGTGATCGAGCGACGCGAGCGCGGTGAGCAGGCCCGGCTCGCGCACCTCGGTCAGCGTCATGTCATCCCCTCACCGTCATGAGGCCCGACTCCACCGTGAGTCCGGGCCCGAAGGCCATCGCCGCGACGCGGTCGCCGTCCACGGCGGCGGCCCGGTCGAGGATGTTGCGCAGCACGAAGAGCACCGTCGCGCTCGACATGTTGCCGTAGTCGCGCAGCGTCTCGCGGGCAGGCTCGAGCTGCGCCTCGGTCAGCGCGAGCCGCGACTCGACCTTGTCGAGGATGCTGCGCCCGCCGGGGTGGATGGCCCAGTGCGCGATCCGGTCGCCGGCGACGTCGGCGGCGAGGGCGTCGGCGAGCTCGGGCTCGGGGGCCAGGAGCGGATCGAGCGCACCCGTGATGTGGTCGTCGATGATCGACGGCACCGCGTTCGAGAGCACCATCTCGAAGCCGTGGTCGCCGATCTTCCACGCCATGTCGCCCTCGCCGACGGGCGTGATGCGGGTCTCGAAGCGGTCGAGCGCGAAGGCCCGCTCGTCGGCCTCGAGCGGCCGCGCGGTCACGATCCCGGCGCCGGCGCCGTCGGCGAACAGCGACGAGGCGACGATGGTGTCCGGATCGTTGGAGGAGCGCAGGTGCAGCGTGCACAGCTCGACGCTGACGACGAGCACGACCGCGTCGGGATCGGCCTCGCAGAACTGCGCGGCCGTGCGCAGCGCGGGCATCGCGGCATAGCAGCCCATGAAGCCGAGGTGGTAGCGCTGCACGGCCGGGCCGAGGCCGAGGTCGCGCACGAGCATGTAGTCGGGACCGGGCGCGTAGAAGCCCGTGCACGAGACCGTGACGACGTGGGTGACGTCCTCGGCCTCGATCCCGGGCGTCGCGGCGATCGCCTGCCGCCCCGCCTCGAGGTAGAGCCGCGTCGCCTCGGTGGCGTAGATCTCGTTGCGCGCCTTCGTCCCAGGCATGAGCAGCTCGCCGCTCTCGCGGTCGAAGAAGACGGGTTCGCCCTCGCGCTGGTCGAAGGTGAGCTCGGAGAGCACCGTGTAGCGCCGCTCGATCCCCGAGACGTCGAACGAGGTCGTGATGATCCGCTGGGCGAGGCGGTTCAGGTCGGGCTGCGCCGCGAACACGTCTCGGACGGCGGGCTGGGGGAGCACGGTGTCGGGCACCACGGTGGCCAGCCCCCGCAGGTGCACGCTGCCCGTCATGCCGTCGGCTCCGGATCGCTTCGTCGCTGCGGCATGGGTGCCCCCTTCCCCGATTGCAGACTAACCGGCGGGGTCGTCGCGATCCAGAGGTCCCGGCATCTGCCCAGCGAGCGGACCGCGATCCGCCTCGGTCGCCGGTGCGGACGGTTCGGGGTCGTCGGCGAGCGCGGCGTTCCCCGAGAGCCAGCGGAGCCATCCCTCGCCGCCGCCGAGCAGCGCCTCGCGCGCCGCGAGCGTGAGCGGGATGGAGAGGATGGCGCCGAGCGGGCCGATCACGAACGTCCAGAACACGACCGACACGAAGCTCAGCGTCAGCGAGAGGTCGACGGCGTCGCTGACGAACTTGGGCTGCACGAGCACCTGCAGCACGACGTTCACGATCGAGTACACGGCGATCACGACGAGCAGGAGCGGCACTCCGCCGACGACGAACGCGAGCACGGCGGGCGGCACGAGCCCGAGGACGAACCCGATGTTGGGGATGAAGTTGGTGACGAACGCGAGGATGGCCCACACCGCCGGGACCGGGATGCCGAGCGCCCAGAGCGCGAGGCCGTCGATGACCGCCACGATCGCGCCGAAGGTGGCGTTGACGACGTAGTAGCGGCGGATCCCGGAGTTCAGGTGGAGGATCCGCTCGACCCGCGGACGGATCGCCGGGCCGAACACCTGCTCCGCCCGCCCGTACCGCGCCGCGTCGGCGGCCATGAAGATGATGTACGCGAGCACGAAGAACGCGGCGGTGAGGAAGCCGATGAGCCAGCCGCCGACGCCCTGGGCGAGGCCGAGCAGCGCCGACGGGTCGAGCACCCGGGCCGTCGCGTCGGCGACCTGGTCGCCGAGCCCGATCGAGACCAGCTGGTCGCTCACGGCGGCGGCCGTGGCCTGCAGCTCGTCGACGAGGTCGCCCACGAGTTCGGCGAACTCGGCGCCGGCGAACACGAGCAGCGCGGCGAGCGCCGCGAGGATCAGGTAGGCGACCGTGATCACCGCCGTGGTCGCCGCCCAGCCGGGCCAGCCCCGGCGCTCGAGCGGATGGCGGATGGGATGCACGATCACGACGAGCACGAGGGCCAGTGCGAGCGGTGCGGCGAGCTCGCGCGCGAACCACAGGGCGGCGAGCACCAGGAGCGTCGCGATCACCACCACCGCACCGCGCACGCTCGGACCGGACGGGACTGCTGGCGCCTGCTCGCTCACGGGACCACCATAGGCGTCCGGCGCCGCCGGGGGATCAGGGCAGCACGATGTCGAACGCGGGGTCACCGGGCTGCAGCACCGACATCAGCCGGTCGAGCACGTCGGCGTCGCCGCCGCGCTCGATGCCGGGACTCTCGCGGTCGCCCCCGACGAGCGCGATCATCCGGGGCTTCGCGAGCGACACCGTCGCCTGCGCGGTCGAGTCGTCCGCGGCCTTCTCGACGTAGACGAGCACCCCGTTGCGCAGCGTGACGCGGAAGTTCCGCCCGACATCCGTGAACCTGAGGTCCAGCGCGAGGTCGAGGTCCCAGGCCCGCGGACCGTCCACGCTGATGGCGATGGCGTCGAGCAGCTGCTCGGGCGTCAGCTGCGCGAGGATCTCCGGCGCCGCCGTCGAGGTCGGCGTGCCGAAGTTCTCGCCGCGGAGCTCGGTCGCACCCGAGAGGAAGAAGTTGCGCCACGGGCCGTTCTCGGCGCCGTACGCGAGCTGCTCGAGCGTGTCGGCGTAGAGCGCCCGGGCGTCGGCGTGGTCGCGGTCGGCGAACACCGCGTGGTCGAGCAGCGTCGCCGCCCAGCGGAAGTCGCCCTCGTCGAACGCCTGCCG
>NZ_JBEPKA010000030.1:0-8430 GCF_040496015.1 Agromyces litoreus | reverse complement strand
ACGCTGTTGAGTTCTCAAGGAACGGACGCACCCACCAGAACCAACCCGGAAACCCAGGCCAACCCCAACGAGGCAACTTCCCAACTATACCACCCCGAACCGAGTGCTCGTGAACGAGCACCGCGGGAGCGAAAGTGGATTCCCCAGGCTTGAAGCAACCGAGTCGCACGAGGCGCCTACGAGGCTGTTTGGCTGGGGTTACCGCCCGGCCCCTGAGCTTTCGCTCCCGGCTGCCGCGGCAACAGAGATAAACATACGCACCCGCCGGGCCGATCACAAATCGGTCACGCCGCCCGCGCGTGTCGCGCCCGGCGACACCTCGCACCGGGGGTCCCGCCGGTGGCGGGAACCCCCGATCACGGCGCGATCGTCAGCCGAAGTGCGCGGGATCCGGACCGACGCGCCCCGCCCGCTCGAGGTCGTTGACCCGCTCCATCTCGCCGCTCGAGAGCTCGAAGTCGAACACGTCGAAGTTCTCCGCCATCCGCTCGCGGCGGTTGGACTTCGGGAACACGATGAAGCCGCGCTGCAGGTGCCAACGGATGACGACCTGCGCGGGCGACTTCCCATGCGCGTCCGCGACCTCGACCACCTCGGGGAGCTCGAGCAGCGGGTACTTGCCCTGTCCCAGCGGGCCCCACGACTCGATCCCGATGCCGTGCTCCGCGGCGAACGCCGTCGTCTCGGGCTGCTGATGAGCCGGGTGGAGCTCGATCTGGTCGATCGCCGGCACGACGTCGGTCTCGTCGACCAGTCGCTGCAGGTGCGGCGCCATGAAGTTCGAGACGCCGATCGAGCGGGCCCGTCCTGACTCGCGGATCTGCTCGAACGCCCGCCAGGTCTCGACGTACCGATCCTTCGACGGCACCGGCCAGTGGATCAGGTAGAGGTCCACGTACTCGAGGCCGAGCCGATCGAGGCTGCCCTGGAACGCATCGAGCGTCGACTGCGTGCCCTGGTCGTCGTTCCAGAGCTTCGTGGTCACGTACAGCTCGTCGCGCGGCACGCCCGATCGGGCGATCGCGCGGCCGACGCCCTCCTCGTTGCCGTAGATGCGCGCGGTGTCGAGGTGCCGATAGCCCACCTCGAGCGCGTCGGCGACGATGCGCTCGGTCTCGGGGGGATCGACCAGGAACACGCCGAAGCCGAGCTGCGGGATCGAGTGGCCGTCGTTCAACTGGATGCGCGGTACCGAGTGATCGCTCATGCAGTCATGCAACACGATCGCACCCGCCGTCGGTCGGGCGTTCGCGGGGCGCGAACACTCGCCGGACACCGGCCGGAACGGATCAGGCCGCCGTCGGTGCGGCGGCCCGCGCTGCGACCCCATCGAGCATGGACGCCATCAGCGCCACTGCATCCGCTCGATCGAGCCGACTCCGACGCGCGAGCGTCTGCCAGGTGCGGAAGTCGACGGCGAGCGCGGCCGCGGCGGCGAGTTCGGAGCCCTGGACCGCTCCGGGCCAGGCCTCGAGCAGGACGTCACGAGCGGACCTCAGCGGTCGGCCGATGCGGAGTTCATTCACCTCGTGCAGCACCTCGTCACGTTCGCCGTCGCGCAGGACGTTCGCGACGAGCGACTCGTTCGCCTCCCAGTAGGCGTACACGGCCTCGAGGCCGGTCGCCGCCCGTGCGACGGGCGAGTCGATCCCACGCCACGGCTCGGGGTCCGGGAACGGGTGCTCCTCGAGGTGCAGGCCCGAGCACGCGAGGAAGAGGGATCGATCGTCCGGGAAGTGCCGGTAGAGCGTGCTCCGCTGCACCCCGGCGCGGTCCGCGACCGCGCTGAAGGAGCTCTCGGCGGGGCCCGCGGTCCGATGCAGCTCGAGCGCAGCCTCGACGATGCGCCGACGTGTCTGCTCCTGCTGCTCGGCGCGCGCCCGCTGCTCGTATCTCCGTGCCATCTCCTCATTCTACGCACATGTGTGTTCGATCAATTGACAACCCGGCCGGTCCGGTCGTACCGTTTTCACTACACACCACTGTTCACCGAAAGGCAGTACGTCATGACCACCATCGACACCGTTGCGGCGCCCCTCGCCGTCCTCTCCCCGGGCGACGCGGGATGGGACGAGGCACGGGCCACGTTCAACCTGCTCGACGACCAGGAACCCGAACTGATCGCGCTCCCGCGAGATGCCCGGCAGGTCGCCGAGGCCATCGGGATCGCTCGCCGGGCAGGACTCCGCGTCGGGGCGCAGGGAACCGGCCACGGCGCGTCCTCCCGCGACACCCTGGCCGGCATGCTCCTCGTCAACACGTCCCGCATGACGGATGTCGAGATCGATGCCCGCGCGCGCCGCGTGCGCGTCGGGGCTGCCGCGAAGTGGCAGCACGTCGCGCCGCTGCTCTCCGAGCACGGCCTGGCCGGCCTGCACGGCTCCTCGCTCGACGTCGGCATCGCCGGATACTCCATGGGCGGCGGCATCGGCTGGCTCACCCGGCGCCACGGCCTCCAGACCAACGCCGTGCGCGCCGTCGAACTCGTCACCGCCGGCGGAGAGATCGTCCGCGCCGACGCCGACCATCACCCCGACCTCTTCTGGGCGCTCAGGGGCGGCGGCGGCAACTTCGGCATCGTCACCGCGATCGAGTTCGAGGTCGTCGCGGTTCCCGAGCTCGTCGCGGGCGCATACTTCTTCCCCGTCGAGCGTGCCGGAGCAGTCCTGACCACCTGGACGCGATTGCTCCCCTCGTTCCCGGAGGAACTCACGACATGGGTGACGGTGATCCACTTCCCGCCGACGACCGACGTCCCGGTCGAGGTCCGAGGTCGGGCCTTCGCGATCGTCATGGCGGCCCATCTCGGGCCCGAGGCCGAGGCGCGTCGACTCCTGCGGCCGCTGGAGCGTCTTGGGCCGGTCATGGACACGCTCGGTTCGAGCGATCCGATCTCCCTCGGCACGCTCGCCATGGATCCGGAGGACCCGCTGCCCTACCGTTCGACGACCGCGCTCGTCGACGCGCTCCCCGACGATGCGGCTGCGGAGATGGCACGCCTCGCGGGTCGCGACGGGTCGCTCGCGCTCCTCCAGGTCCGGCACATCGGAGGTGCCTTCGCGCGGCGCCCGGACGGCGCGGGTGCCCGCGCGACGCTCCCCGGCGAGATCCTCGTGTACGGGCTCGGCGTGCCGACGGACGCGGCAAGCGATGCCGCCGTCACGCGAGGGCTCGAAGGGCTCGACGCGGTGCTGGCCCCGCTGAAGGTCGGGGAGTACCCGAACTTCGTCGAACGCCCCGTCGACGCGAGCCGCTTCTTCGATTCCGCGACCTGGGCTCGGCTCGTCGAGGTCAAGGCGACCTGGGATCCGGACGACCTGGTGCAGGGCAACCACCACGTCGCGCCCGCCCGAGGCGCCGCCTGAACGCTCGACCGGGGTGCCCGTCCCGGGCGTTCCCACAACTCCGGGACGGGCACCCCGTCGCCCCCGCGCGAGCGTAGGATTGAGGGCTATGCCTGCGAGCGTCCCCGCGATCACCTACCCGGCCGACCTGCCGGTCAGCGGTCGACGCGAGGACATCGCGCGCGCCGTCCGGGACCACCAGGTCGTCATCGTCGCGGGCGCGACCGGGTCGGGCAAGACGACGCAGCTGCCGAAGATCTGCCTCGAGCTCGGCCGCGAGCGCATCGCGCACACCCAGCCCCGGCGCATCGCCGCGCGCACGATCGCCGAGCGCGTCTCCGAGGAGCTCGGCGTCGAGCTGGGCGACCTCGTCGGCTACCAGGTCCGCTTCACCGACCGCGCGAGCGAGGCGACGCGCATCAAGGTGATGACCGACGGGATCCTGCTCAACGAGATCCACCACGATCGCGACCTGCGCCGCTACGACACGATCATCATCGACGAGGCCCACGAGCGCAGCCTCAACATCGACTTCCTGCTCGGCTACCTCAAGCGCCTCCTCCCCCGCCGCCCCGACCTCCGCGTGATCATCACGAGCGCGACCATCGACCCCGAGAGCTTCGCGGCGCACTTCGCGGATGCGGCCGGCGAGCCTGCCCCGATCATCGAGGTGTCCGGCCGCACCTACCCGGTCGAGGTCCGCTATCGCCCGCTCGTGGCCGACTCCGCCGGCGCCGGCGACGACGAGGAGGGCGACGACGAGGGCGCCGCGGCGGAGGACCGCGACATCCAGCAGGGGATCCTCGACGCGCTCGACGAGCTGGGCCGGGAGGCACCGGGCGACGTGCTCGTCTTCCTCTCCGGCGAGAGCGAGATCCGCGACGCCGAGGCGGCCGTGCGCGCGCACGCCCAGCGCCGCGGCGCGGCCGACGTGACCGAGGTGCTGCCGCTGTACGGCCGCCTCTCCTCCGCCGACCAGCACCGCGTGTTCGAGCCGTCGAAGGTCGCCGGGCTCCGCCGCCGGGTCGTGCTCGCGACGAACGTCGCCGAGACGAGCCTCACCGTGCCCGGCATCCGCTACGTCGTCGACGCCGGCACGGCGCGAATCAGCCGCTACTCGGCGCGTTCGAAGGTGCAGCGCCTGCCGATCGAGCCGATCTCGCAGGCCTCGGCGAACCAGCGGTCGGGCCGGTCGGGCCGCACCAGCGACGGCATCGCCATCCGCCTCTACTCCGAGGGCGACTTCGAGAAGCGCCCGGAGTTCACCGATCCCGAGATCCTCCGCACGAACCTCGCCGCGGTGATCCTCCAGATGGCCTCGCTCGGCCTCGGCGCCGTCGAGGACTTCCCGTTCCTCACTCCGCCCGACGCCCGCGGCATCCGCGACGGCGTCGACCTCCTCCGCGAACTCGGCGCGATCGACGAGGCGGATGCCGCGGCCGGCCCGCAGCTCACGCGCATCGGCCGGCAGCTCGCCCGCCTGCCGATCGAGCCGCGGTTCGCGCGGATGGTGCTCGAGTCGAAGGCGCAGGGAACGAGCCGCGAGGTGCTCGCGATCGTCGCCGGGCTGACCATCCAGGACCCGCGCGAGCGGCCGCTCGAGCGGCGCGAGCAGGCCGACGAGATGCACCGCCGCTTCGTCGACCCGACGAGCGACTTCCTCTCGCTGCTGAACCTCTGGAACCACCTCGAGGAGCAGCAGCGCGAACTCTCGGGCAGCGCGTTCCGCCGGATGTGCCGAAGCGAGTTCCTCAACTACCTGCGCGTACGCGAGTGGCAGGACCTCTACCGCCAGCTCGTGCGGCTCGCGAAGCCGCTCGGGTTGCACGTCGCCAAGGAGGCGGGCGCACCGAACGCCGACGGCATCCATCGGGCGCTGCTCGCCGGCCTGCTGTCGCAGATCGGCATCCGGGACGACGGCCGCACCGGCAGCGGTCGCGGTGGCGCCGGCGCGCAGCGCGAGTCCGAGCGGCGCGGACGCCGCCCGCAGGCGGAGTTCGTCGGCGCACGCAACGCGCGCTTCGTCGTGTTCCCCGGTTCGGCGCTCGCGAAGAAGCCTCCCGCCGCGATCATGTCGGCCGAGCTCGTCGAGACGAGCCGGCTCTTCGCCCGCACCGCGGCCGCCATCGACCCGGCGTGGGCCGAGCAGCTCGCGGGCCCGCTCGCGAAGCGCTCGTTCTCCGCCCCGCGCTGGGAGCGCCGGCAGGGGTCGGCCGTGGCCGACGAGAAGGTGCTGCTCTACGGCGTGCCGATCATCCCCAAGCGACGCATCCAGCTCGCCCGGGTCGACCGCGCGCTCGCGCGCGAGCTCTTCATCCGTCATGCGCTCGTCGAGGAGGAATGGGACTGGAACCGGCTCGACCGGAACGTCTACGCCTTCATCCGGCGGAACCGGCAGCTGCGACGCGAGCTGGGCGAGCTCGAGGAGCGCACCCGTCGACGCGACGTCCTCGCGGGCGACGAGGCCGTCGTCGCGTTCTACGAGCAGCGCCTCCCCGACGACGCGACGGACGCGCGAGCGTTCGAGCGGTGGTGGCGCGCCGAGCACCGCCGCACCCCCGACCTGCTGACGATGACCGCGCGCGACCTGGTCGGCGAGGACGAGGCGACGGCCGACGACGGCTTCCCGGATCGGTGGCGGCAGGGCGACCAGACGCTGACCCTCCGCTACCGCTTCGAGCCGGGCGCCGACGACGACGGCGTCAGCGTGCTCGTCCCGCTCGTGCTGCTGCCCCGCCTCGAGCCCGTCGGCTTCGACTGGCAGGTGCCGGGCCTGCGCGACGAGCTCATCACCGCCATGCTCCGGACCCTGCCCAAGGTGCTGCGACGGCAGGTGGTGCCGGCCGCGGAGTGGGCCGCGAAGATCTCGGCCGAACTCCCGGACGGGCCCGAGACGGGGTCTGAGCGCGATCCGTTCCCCGAGACGATCGCCGCCGTGATCAAGCGGCTCACCTACGCCCCCGTGACCGCCGACGACTTCGACCTCGACCGGTTGCCGCCGCACCTGCGCGTGACGTTCCGCGCGGTGGACGAGCGCGGCCGCACGGCGGGCGAGGGCAAGGACCTGGGCGCACTGCAGGAGCGCCTCGCCGACCGGGCCGGCCGCGCCGTGGCCTCGACCTTCGCGGCAGCACCCGGCGAGCGCGGCGGACGACGCGGTGGGGGCGCGGATGCCGCGGGCACGGTCCCGCACGATGGCGGATCCGGCCGCGCATCGACGAGACGCGACCGCAGCGGCGGCCCGGCCGCCCCCTCGTTCGCGGAGCGGACGGGCCTCACCACCTGGGACCAGGACGAACTGCCCGCGCACGTCGACACGCGCCAGGCGGGAAACGTCGTGCGCGCCTACCCGGCCCTCGTCGACGAGGGGTCCTCGGTCGCGCTCCGGCTCGTCGCGACGGACGAGGAGCGCGACCGCGTGACGCGCCGCGGCATCCGTCGCCTGCTCGTGCTCGCGACGCCGTCGCCCGTCGCGTACGTGCAGGAGCACCTGTCGAACCAGGAGAAGCTCGCGCTCGCCTCGAGCGCGTACCCGGGCCCACGCGCCCTGCTCGACGACTGCCTCGCGGCGGTGGTCGACGCCGAACTGCGGCTGCGGCACGCCGACGGGCTCGTGCGCACGCGGGCGGAGTTCGAGGCCGTGCGCGACGCCGTCTCCGCGAACGTGATGGAGCGGATGTTCGACACCGTCGCGCTCGTGTCCAGGATCCTGGTGGCGGCGCGCGAGGCCGACCGAGCGATCTCGAAGGCCTCGAGCCTCCAGCTGATGTCGGCGCTCGCGGATGCTCGCTCGCAGCTCGAGGCGCTCGTGCCGGCCGGCTTCGTCTCGGCCACCGGACTCGACCGGCTCCGCCACCTGCCGCGCTACCTCGAGGCGATCGTCGTGCGCGTCCGCCGGATGCAGGAGAACCCCGGTCGCGACCGCCAGCTGATGACCGAGTTCGACCAGGCGCGCACCGCCTACGCGAAGGCCGGCGGAGCGGTGCCGATCGATGAGGAGGCCGACCCGCGCCTCGTGCGGGTGCGCTGGATGCTCGAGGAACTGCGAGTGGGCCTGTTCGCCCAGGAACTGCGCACGGCCGAGACGGTGTCGGTCAAGCGCATCGTCAAGGCGCTGGCGGAGTGAGCGCGGCGAGCCGCTCGGCGTAGCCCGGCGCGAGCGCGTCGAACCGGGCGTCCCAGCGCTCGCGGTCCTTCGGCGCGCCGGGGTCGGCGAGGTGCCAGGCGAGGCTCTCGAGGTAGGTGTGCCATCCGGGCCCGTAGTCGGGCCGCGTCACGTGCTCGTGCACGAGCCGCAACCGCGTGCCACCCGTGACCGGGTCGAGCCGGACGGTGAGCCGAGTCGGCGCCTCGCCGACGACGGTCCACGTCGTCGCGAACCCCTGCGGCCGCTCGCACGCGGTCACCTCGCCGTCGCAGTACACGTCGCCGTCGCGCGTGAGCGCCTGCCAGCGGCCGCCGAGCCGGAAGTCGCCGCGATAGGCCGCCATCCACCGCGAGAGTCGTTCGGGCGTGGTGATCGCCTCCCACAGGTCGTCGGGGTCGGTGTCGTAGGTCTCCTCGAACTCGAGCCGCAGCCCGGGCTCGTCGGGAAGGATCTCTCCCATGACGGCCATCATCGCTCCTCGGTCAGGGCGGGCGGATCGCCCGCGGTGCGTCGATCGCGGCGTCCGCGCGCGATCTCGGTGTGCAGGGCATCGAGCCGTTGGGGCCAGAGCCGCCGGTATCGCTCGAGTTGGGCGCCGGCCTCGTCGAGCCCGGTCCGCTCGAGCGCGTAGATGCGACGAGCCCCCTCGGCGCGCACGGTCGCGAACCCGTGCTCGCGCAGGATGCGCAGCTGCCGGCTCACCGCGGGCTGGGTGATGCCGAACTCCCCGGCCACCACGTCGACGACGGCGCCGGCCGGACGCTCGCCGTCGGCCAGGAGCTCGAGGATGCGGCGGCGGACCGGGTCGCCCAGGACATCGAACGCGTGCACGTCGAGATCATATCATTTTGATGTTATATACGGAAGAACTGATCCCCCACGAGCACGAGCCGGCGACCCCGTCGTCGCTAGCATTGAGCCACCGTGGCAAGCTACTCC
>NZ_JBEPKA010000029.1:0-11816 GCF_040496015.1 Agromyces litoreus | reverse complement strand
GTCGGGGGGGGGTCCCCCGGGCGCGGGGGGGAGCGGGGGGGCGCCCGCGGGCCCCCCACGGATCGGCGTCACTCCCCCGCGCGCTCCTGCATGCGGGCGAGCAGGAGGGCCTCGGTGAGCACCGCGCGCCGGAACACGCCGAGGTGCAGCGACTCGTTCGGGCTGTGCGCGCGCGAGTCCGGGTCCTCCACGCCGGTGACGAGGATCTGCGCAGCCGGGAACTCCTCCACGAGCTCGGCGATGAACGGGATCGACCCGCCCACGCCGATGTCGACGGGATCCCTCCCCCATGCCTCGGCCATGGCGGCGCGCGCGTCGGCCACGGCCCATCCGCTCGTGTCGACGAGGAACGGCTGGCCGGTGTCGACGTCGTCGATCTCGACGTGCGCGCCGAACGGCGCGTGCGCGAGCAGGTGCGCGCGCAGGGCCTCGTACGCCTCGCGCGCATCCTGGCCCGGCGCCACTCGCGTGCTCACGCGCACGGTCGCCTTCGGGATCAGCGTGTTCGACGCGTTCGCCACCGACGGCGCGTCGATGCCGGTGATCGTGATCGACGGCTGCGCCCAGATGCGCGAGAGGATGCTGCCCCGGCCGATCGGCGAGACGCCGTCGAGGAGGCCGGCCTCCGCGCGGAGCTGGGCCTCGTCGTACGGAGGCGTCTCGAGCTCGGTCGAGGTCAGGCCCTCGACCGCGACCGCGCCGTCGGCGTCGTAGAGCGAGTCGAGCAGGCGCACGGTCGCGAGCATCGCGTCCGGCACCGCACCGCCGAACATGCCCGAGTGCGACGCGTGGTCGAGCGTCGAGACCGTGAGGCGGAACGTCACGTTGCCGCGCAGGGCGACCGTGAGCGCGGGGGTGTCGACGTCCCAGTTGTTGGAGTCGGCGACGACGATCGCGTCGGCCTCCAGCAGGTCGCGCTGCTCGCGGAGGAAGTTGCCGAACGACGGCGATCCGTCCTCCTCCTCGCCCTCGATGAACAGGGCGATCCCGAGGTCCGGGTCGGGTCCGAGCACGTCGACGAACGCGCGGATGGCCGCGACGTGCGCCATCACGCCGGCCTTGTCGTCCGCGGCGCCGCGTCCGTACAGGCGGTCGCCGCGCAGCGTGGGCTCGAACGGCAGCGACTGCCAGTCCTCTTCGCGTCCGGGCGGCTGCACGTCGTGGTGCGCGTAGAGCAGCACCATCGGGCGGCCGTTGCGCGGGGCGCGGCGCGCGACGACGGCCGGGTGCCCGGTGCCGTCGCCCTCGGCGACGGGCGCGCGGCGGATGTCGACGACCTCGAACACGCCGAGGCCGCGCACGAGCTCGGCGATCGCCTCGGCGCTGCGCTCGACGTGCGCCGGGTCGAACGCGTCCCACGACACGGACGGGATGCGCACGAGGTCGGTCAGGTCGGCGACGGTGGCGGGGAACCGGGCCTCCACGGCCGCGCCGAGGCGCTCGGCGACCGAGGCGTGCTCGGCGTCCGCGGAGGATGCGGGGTCGTCGGAATCGGGGGCGGGTGCGGTCTCGGTCATGCGGGTAATCTTAAGAGGAACCGATTTCGACGAGGACTTCCCCGTGGCCAAGCATCCCAGCACCGATTCCCCCGCCCCCGAGACCGGCGACGCCCAGGCGGCGCCGAAGGTCGGAAAGGGCGCCCCGACCCCGACGCGCGCGGAGCGGGAGGCCGCCAACCGGCGCCCGCTCGTGCCGAACGACCGCAAGGAGGCCGCCAAGCAGGCGCGCACCAAGGCCGCGGAGGCGCGCGAGCGCGCCCGGATCGGCCTCGCCGCGGGAGACGAGCGCTACCTGCCCACGCGCGACCGCGGCCCGCAGAAGCGCTACGTGCGCGACTACGTCGACGCCCGCTTCAGCGTCGGCGAGATCCTCATCCCGGTCATGTTCGTCGTGATCGTGCTGACGTTCGTCCCGAGCTACGAGGTGCAGACGATCGGCATCCTGGCGCTGTGGTCGTTCTTCCTCATCTCGATCGTCGACGTGGTCGTCATGGGCTTCACGCTGCAGCGCAAGCTGGCTGCGAAGTTCGGCGCGTCCAAGGTCGAGCGCTTCCGCTGGTACGCCGCCATGCGCGCGCTGCAGCTGCGCCCCCTGCGCCTGCCGAAGCCGCAGGTCAAGCGCGGGCAGTACCCCTCCTGATCCGCAGCCGGCACGAGCCGGCGCGATGCGACGACGGATGGCGCGGCGGCCCGCCGCGCCATCCGTCGCGTCGTCCCTGAGGGGGGCTCAGTCGCGCGCGTACGCGCCCAGCCGCAGGAGCGGGACGCGGGTCTCCTCGTCGGTGAGCGAGCCGTGCTGGCCGACCATGTCCTCGCCGCGCCGGTCCACCTCGCGCCGGTCGTAGTAGGCGACGCCCGCACGGGCGGCGACGAGGATGTCGGCGATGCGGTCGAGGTTGCCCTCGTCGACGTCGCCGTAGAGTCCGGCCGACACGGCCTCGTCGCGGGAGACCACCCACGCCCGGTCGCCCTCGGCGTCGCGCCAGCGATCCAGCAGCGCGGCCCGGGCCGCGTCGTCGAGGGCGTCGTCGAGGACGAGCCCCAGGCAGCGCGGCTCCCCGGCGACGTGGCGCACGCCCTCCACGAGGGCGGGTTCGGCGTCGATGAAGACGTGCCGGTGCGGCGGCACGTCGATGACGCCGTGGTCGGCGGTCACGAGCAGCCCCGTGTCCCGCGGCATCCGTCGTTCGAACGAGGCCAGTTCAGCGTCGAGCGCCTCGAGCGCGGCCAGCCACCGATCGGACTCCCAGCCGTGGGCGTGCGCGACCTGGTCGAGCTCGGAGACGTAGAGGTAGACGAGCGCCGGCCCCTCGTCGAGGACCTGCAGGGCCTCGGAGAACCGATCGGCGATCTTCGCGCCGGCGCGGTACTCCGCCCCGCGGAGGACGGCGCGCGTGAAGCCCGACGTCGCGTAGCGCATGCCGCCCACGGCGACGGCGCGCACGCCGCGCTCGCGCGCCCGATCGAAGACGGTGTCGTGCGGCTGCCACGTCTCGGGGACCATCCGGTCGTCCCATCCGCTCAACTGGTTCACGACGCGATCGTGCGCGCGGTCCGGGACGCGGAAGCCCATGAGGCCGTGCGCTCCCGGCATGAGCCCCGTGGCGAAGCTGGCGATCGCGGCCGCGGTCGTCGACGGGAAGACGGTGCGGATCACGTCGCGCTTGGCCATCCGGCTCGCCAGGAAGCGAGCGTGGCCCGCCCGGGAGCGCAGGTTGTGCGCACCGAGACCGTCGACGAGCACGACGACGGCGGAGCGGACCGCCGGGAGGTCGAATGCGCCGCGGCCTCCGCCGATCGACGCGAGTGCGGCCGGCAGCACGCCGGTGAGCCGCGGGGTGTCGTCGGCGGGCACCGGTAGCATGGCTGGCATCGCGCCCAGTCTGGCACAGGCCGGGCGCGGCCCCGTTCCCCCAGTGCGTGCCCGGCACGCCCAGCGCAGAGACGACGAATGACCCCAGGCACGAACGACTCCTCCCCGAAGATCGCCGAACGGATCGACGACATCGACGTCGCCGAGGAGATGCAGGGGTCGTTCCTGGAGTACGCGTACTCGGTGATCTACTCTCGCGCCCTTCCCGACGCGCGAGACGGCCTGAAGCCGGTCCAGCGGCGCATCCTCTACATGATGAGCGACATGGGCCTGCGCCCCGATCGCGGCCACGTGAAGTCGGCCCGCGTCGTCGGCGAGGTGATGGGCAAGCTCCACCCCCACGGCGACAGCGCGATCTACGACGCGCTCGTGCGTCTCGCCCAGCCCTTCACGATGCGGGTCCCGCTCGTCGACGGCCACGGCAACTTCGGATCGCTCGACGACGGGCCCGCGGCGGCGCGATACACCGAGGCTCGGATGGCGGCGCCGGCCGTCGCGATGACCGAGGACCTCGACGAGGACGTCGTCGACTTCATCCCGAACTACGACAACTCGCACCAGCAGCCCGAGGTCCTGCCGGCCGCCTTCCCGAACCTCCTGGTCAACGGCGCGAGCGGCATCGCGGTCGGCATGGCCACCAACATGGCGCCCCACAACCTCGTCGAGGTCGTCTCGGCGGCCCGGCACCTGATCCTGAACCCCGAGGCCACGCTCGACGAGCTCATGGAGTTCGTGCCCGGACCCGACTTCCCCTCCGGCGGCACGATCGTCGGGCTCTCCGGGGTCCGCGACGCCTATGCGAACGGCCGCGGCTCGTTCAAGACCAGGGCGAAGGTCTCGATCGAGCAGATCACCCCGCGCAAGACCGGTCTCGTCGTCACCGAACTGCCGTACCTCGTCGGGCCCGAGAAGGTCATCGAGAAGATCAAGGACGGCGTCAACGCCAAGAAGATCACGGGCATCTCCGACGTCACCGACCTCACGGACCGCACCCGCGGGCTCCGCCTCGTGATCGGCGTGAAGACCGGGTTCAACCCCCAGGCCGTGCTCGAGCAGCTCTACCGGCTCACCCCGCTCGAGGACTCCTTCAACATCAACAGCGTCGCGCTCGTCGACGGCCAGCCGCAGACGCTCGGCCTCCGTGAGCTGCTCGAGGTCTACCTGGCGCACCGCATCCGGGTGATCACGCGCCGCTCCGAGTACCGCCTCGCGCGCAAGCGCGAGCGGCTGCACCTCGTCGAGGGCCTGCTCATCGCCATCCTCGACATCGACGAGGTCATCCAGGTGATCCGCTCGAGCGACGACGCCGAGGTCGCGCGCACGCGGCTGCAGGAGGTCTTCGACCTCAGCCGCCTGCAGGCCGAGTACATCCTCGAACTGCGGCTGCGGCGGCTCACGAAGTTCTCACGGCTCGAGCTCGAGACCGAGCGCGACCAGCTCCTCGCCGACATCGCGGCGCTCGAGGAGCTCCTCGCGAGCGACGCCCGCATCCGCGCGCAGGTCGCCGAGGAGCTCGACCGCGCCGCGGAGCGGTTCGGCACGCCCCGGCGCACGCTGCTCACCGAGGCGCGCGTGCAGCCCAAGACCCGCAAGGCGATCGATCCGGCCACGCTCGAGCACGCCGACGTGCCGTGCCGGGTGATCCTGGGAGCGACCGGTCGGATCGCCCGCGTCGACGCGCCCGAGGGCGAGTCCGCCGTCGCGATCACCGCACCGTCCCGGCGCTCGAAGCACGACGGCGTCCGTTCCGAGGTCGCGACCACCAGCCGGAGCGAGATCGGCGCCGTCACCTCCGCCGGCCGGCTCATCCGGTTCTCCCCGCTCGACCTGCCTGCGCTGCCGCCGAACTCGGTCCAGCTGGGCGCGGGTGTGCGGATCGCGGACTACCTCGCGCTCCCCGACCGCTCGGAGGAGGTGCTCGCCGTCGTCTCGCTCGACTCGCAGCAGCCCATCGTGCTCGGCACCGAACAGGGCGTGGTCAAGCGGGTCACCCCCGGCACCTACCCGAACCGGCCCGACTTCGAGGTCATCGGCCTGAAGCCCGGCGACCGGGTCGTCGGCGTCGCCCAGGGCGGCGACGACGACGAGCTCGTGTTCGTCACCAGCGACGCCCAGCTGCTGCACTTCCCCGCCTCCGCGGTGCGTCCGCAGGGCTGCCCGGCCGGCGGCATGGCGGGCATCAAGCTCGCGGCCGGCGCACGGGCCGTCTCGTTCACGGCACTCCCCCGTGCCGACGTCGAGTCGTCGGTCGTGGTCACCATCGCGGCCTCCGACGAGACGCTCCTCGGCACCGACCCGGGGGCGGCCAAGGTCACCGACTTCACGGAGTTCCCCGGGAAGGGCCGCGCGACCGGCGGCGTTCGGGCCCACCGGTTCCTGAAGGGGCAGGATGCGCTCGCCCTGGCGTGGGTCGGGCCCGGACCGGCACGGGCGCTCGGCAGGGACGGTTCGCTGCGCACCCTCCCGGACAGCGGCGGCAAGCGCGACGGCTCGGGTCAGCCGCTCGAGGCGGCGGTGCAGGTGATCGGTCGGCCCATCCGCTGAGCCGGGCGCCGCTCCGGCGACCGCTGTCGACACGCGGCGGCACGGGCCCGTCGGGCCCGAGCCGGATCGGTGCGCCTCAGGCGTCGATGCGCTCCCGCGTGAGCGCGGCGGCGCTGCCGACGATGAACTCCTTGCGGGGCGCGACCTCGTTGCCCATGAGCAGCTCGAACACGCGCCCGGCGTTCTCGGCATCGGCCACGCCGACCCGCCGGAGGGTGCGGTGCTTCGGGTCCATCGTCGTCGAGGCGAGCTGGTCGGCGTCCATCTCGCCGAGACCCTTGTAGCGCTGGATCGGGTCCTGGTACTTCTTGCCCTGCTTGCGCAGCGTGGCGAGGACGCCGGTCAGCTCCTTCTCGGAGTACGTGTAGATCACGTCGTTCGGCTTGGAGCCCGGGTTCATGACCACCACTCGGTGCAGCGGAGGCACCGCCGCGAAGACCCGGCCGTCCTCGATCATCGGCCGCATGTACCGGAAGAAGAGCGTCAGCAGCAGGGTCCGGATGTGCGCGCCGTCGACGTCGGCGTCGCTCATGATGATGACCTTGCCGTAGCGGGCCGTCGAGAGGTCGAAGCTGCGCCCCGAGCCGGCGCCGATGACCTGGATGATCGACGCGCACTCGGCGTTGCCGAGCATGTCGGCGATGCTCGCCTTCTGCACGTTCAGGATCTTCCCCCGGATCGGCAGGAGTGCCTGGTGCTCGCTGTCGCGCGCCAGCTTCGCGGTGCCGAGCGCCGAGTCGCCCTCGACGATGAACAGCTCGCTCTGCGCGACATCCGTCGAGCGGCAGTCGACGAGCTTCGCCGGCAGGGAGGAGGTCTCGAGGGCGTTCTTGCGCCGCTGGGTCTCCTTGTGCGTGCGCGCGGAGATGCGCGCCTTCATCTCGGAGACGATCTTCTCCAGCAGCAGCGACGTCTGCGCCTTGTCGTCGCGCTTGGTCGAGGCGAACCGCTCGCCGAGCGCCTTCTGCACGACCGAGGCCACGATCGAGCGCACGGCCGGGGTGCCCAGCACCTCCTTCGTCTGGCCCTCGAACTGCGGCTCGGGCAGTCGCACGGTGAGGACGGCGGTGAGCCCGGCGAGGAGGTCGTCCTTGTCGAGCTTGTCGTTGCCCACCTTGAGTCGCCGTGCGTTCTGCTCCACCTGCTGGCGGAGGAACTTCAGCAGTCCCTGTTCGAATCCGGCCTGGTGCGTGCCGCCCTTGGGCGTCGCGATGATGTTCACGAAGCTGCGCATGACGGTCTCGTAGCCGGTCCCCCACCGCAGCGCGATGTCGACGTGGCAGTGACGCTCGACGTCGGTCGGGATCATCGCCCCGTGCTCGTTCAGGACGGGGACGGTCTCGGTGAAGCGGCCGTCGCCCGACAGCCGCCAGATGTCGGTGACCGAGCCGTCGACCGAGAGGTGGTCGACGAACTCGGAGATGCCGCCGTCGAAGCGGAAGCGGTGGACCTCGGGCTCCTCCCCGCGCTCGTCGGTCACGGTGATCTCGAGCCCGGGGACGAGGAAGGCGGTCTGCCGGGCACGGCCGAGCAGCTCGTCGAGCTGGAAGCCGGCTCCCCTCGTGAAGATCTGGGGGTCGGCCCAGTAGCGCACCCTGGTCCCCGTGACGGCCTTGGCGACACGCCCGACCTTGCGCAACTCGCTCGATTGCTCGAACGGACGGAACGGAGCACCGGGAGACGGGGACCCCGCGTCGTCGAAGATGCCGGGCTCGCCGCGGTGGAACGACATCGCCCAGGTGGCGCCGTTGCGATCGACCTCGACGTCGAGCCGCTCCGAGAGGGCGTTGACCACCGAGGCGCCGACTCCGTGCAGCCCACCGGAGGACGAGTACGACCCCGATCCGAACTTGCCGCCCGCGTGCAGCTTGGTGAAGACGACCTCGACGCCGGAGAGCCCGGTCTTCGGCTCGATGTCGACCGGGATGCCGCGCGCGCGGTCCCGCACCTCGACGCTGCCGTCGGCGTGCAGCACGACGTCGATCTCGGTACCGTGGCCGGCGAGGGACTCGTCGACGGCGTTGTCGATGATCTCCCACAGGCAGTGCATGAGGCCGCGGGAGTCGGTCGACCCGATGTACATGCCCGGGCGCTTGCGCACCGCCTCGAGGCCTTCGAGGACGGAGAGGTGGCGGGCGGAATAGTCGGAGCTCACGTCGGACAAGCCTAGTGAGGGCCACCCCCGGTCCCGGCTCCGGCACTTCGCGCAGAGCGAAATGGGGCCCGCACGGAAGGTTCGCGCCTCCCGACGTGTTTTCATTGAGTGAAGGGAACGGCTCGAAGCACAGAAGGAGGCGCCATGACCCAGTACACCGAGACCGCCGGTGCCGTCGACGACGTCGACGCCCCGCATGAGCTCACGGCGCTCGACCGCTGCGATGCCTGCGGTGCACAGGCCTACATCCGCGTGGTCGTCTCCAGCGGCGAACTCCTCTTCTGCGCTCACCACGGCCGGAAGCACGAGGAGAAGCTGTCGCAGATCGCCCACAGCTGGCACGACGAGTCGAGCCGGCTCCTCACCGACACGCGCGACTGACGCGCCCCACGACCGCACGAAGGCCCCCGGATCGATCCGGGGGCCTTCGTCGTCTGCGGACGGCCGGCGCGATGACCGTGCCCTGGGCCCGTCAGGCCGAGGCGGACGTCGCCACGCCGGCCGCGCGGAGCTGCGCGGCCCTGGCCGCGTCGGCGTACCCGTCGACGACGCCGGTCCGCTCCCCCGGTTCGTACGCGAGGCCGGCGCGCTCGCACATCCGGGCCAGGATGGCGTCGGCCAGCTGCGGGTTCTTCGCGAGCACCGGGCCGTGCAGGTGGGTGCCGAGCACGTCGCCCATCCGGACGCCCTCCTGGCCCGAGCCGCGGCCGTTGCCGGAGCCCGCCTGGACCCGCCCGATCGGCGAGGCCTCGGCACCGACGTAGTCACGGGCGTGGTTCTCGAACCCGACGAGCAGGCCCAGGCCCCCGGCCGCCCTGACGACGAGGTCGCCGGCGACGCGATCGTCGCGCGGCACGGCGCGACCGGCGAGGATCCCGAGCCCTTCGATCGATCGACCGTCGGCGAACTCGATCCCCCAGCTCAGCAGTTCCCAGCCGGTGCCGACGGCGAGGATGGGGACGCCCTCGGTGCCCCAGCGTCGCAGTTCGTCGTGCATGCCCAGCAAGGCGCCGCGGGTGCGATCGAGGGAGGCGTCGCTCCCGGAGCCGAGCACCACGGCGTCGACCCGCTCGGGGAGGTCGGCGGCCTCCTCGACCGCGACGACCCGCGAGTCCAGGCCCGCCCAGCGGGCGCGGGCCGCCAGCACGGCAGCGTTCTCGGCGTCGCCGTTCGTGTTCTGCAGCGAGGGCAGCAGCGAGACGATCGTGAGGGTCATTCCGCTCCCGTCAGTCCGAGGTGGGCACGGGTCCGCCGCATCGCGTCGGCGGAGAAGACGATCGTCTTCACGCCGGTCGCGGGTGCGGGCGCCGCGAGGAAGTCGTCGAGTGCGCGCCCCAGGTCGTGCTCGACGCGATCGATCGCGACGCCGTCGTACGCGAGCATGAGCGCGGCCTCGTCGGCCTTGGACCCGCTCACGATCGAGACACGGCCCAGCGAGGAGGCATCCGTCGGCCAGAAGTAGGACGGGTCGCGGACGTCCGACCCGATCGCGAAGAGGACCTGCTCGGTCCCCTTCGGGATGCTGTCGACGTTCAACTGGTAGCTCGCGGGGTTCTGCACCAGCACGAAGTCGACGTCCTGGCCCCGCACCGTGACCCGCTCGCCACGGCCGAAGACCGCGGGGATGGAGCCGAGTGCGGTCGCCGCGACCTCCGGGTCGAACCGCGCGCCGAGCACGGCGCGCGCGGTGGCGTAGGCGGCAGCGGCATCGACGGCGTAGTGGGTGCCGCGAGCGGGCAGCCGGACCTCGACCTCGTCCTCGCCGTCGGCGAGGACGGTCGACGCGCCGTCGACGGATGCGACCACGACGCCCGCCCCGCGATCCAGTCGCTCCGGCGCGGTCTCGGTGTGCCCGAGGCCCCGCGGGGCGGCCGCGAGCACCTCGGCCGAGACGCCGAAGCGATGCACCTGCACGCCGTCGTCCAGGTCGTCGGCGAGACGGCCGAGGTAGCCGTCGTCGGCGTTCACGATCACGGCGCCGTGGGCCCGTGAGGCGATCCGGGCGAGCATCGACGCGACCATCTCGGAGTCGTGGAAGCGGTCGATCTGGTCGACCATGACGTTCGTCAGGGTCACCACGCGCGCGTCGACGCCCTCCATGACCCGCGCACCGTGCCCTTCGTCCATCTCGAGCACCGCGACGTCGCCGGGCACGCGACCGCGCCAGTCGGCCTGCTCCAGCAGCGCGGAGGTGAGGCCCTGGCTGATGTTCGCGGTCGAGGGGTTGGTGAAGACGTCCTCGCCGTGGGCCCGGAGGATCGCGACGAGCATCTTCGTGGTGGTCGACTTGCCGCTCGAGCCCGAGACGACGACGAGGCCCTGCGGGAAGCCGGAGAGCGTCGTGCGGAGGTAACCGGGGGCGATCGAGTTCACGACGAGGCCGGGCACCGCCGAACCGCCGCCCGGCTTGCGCAGCCGGGCGGCGATCCTGGTGAGCCGGCCGACGAGGATCGCCGGCGCGTACATCACGTGCGGCCTACTCGAGGTAGTCGCGCAGCGACTGCGAGCGGGACGGGTGGCGGAGCTTCGCCATCGTCTTCGACTCGATCTGGCGGATTCGCTCACGGGTCACGCCGAACGTGTCGCCGATCTGGTCGAGTGTCTTCGGCATGCCGTCGCCGAGGCCGAAGCGCATGCGGATGACGCCCGCCTCGCGCTCGCTCAGGGAGTCCAGCAGCGACTCGAGCTGCTTCTGCAGCATCGTGAAGCCCACCGCGTCGGCCGGCACGACCGCCTCGGTGTCCTCGATCAGGTCGCCGAACTCGCTGTCGCCGTCCTCGCCGAGCGGGGTGTGCAGCGAGATCGGCTCGCGGCCGTACTTCTGGACCTCGATGACCTTCTCCGGGGTCATGTCGAGTTCCTTCGACAGCTCCTCGGGGGTGGGCTCTCGACCGAGGTCCTGCAGCATCTGCCGCTGCACGCGGGCGAGCTTGTTGATGACCTCGACCATGTGCACCGGGATGCGGATGGTGCGGGCCTGGTCCGCCATGGCTCGGGTGATCGCCTGGCGGATCCACCACGTGGCGTAGGTGGAGAACTTGAAGCCCTTGGTGTAATCGAACTTCTCGACCGCGCGGATCAGGCCGAGGTTGCCCTCCTGGATCAGGTCCAGGAACTGCATGCCGCGGCCGGTGTAGCGCTTGGCGAGCGAGACCACCAGGCGAAGGTTGGCGCCGAGCAGGTGGCTCTTCGCCCGCTGGCCGTCGCGGGCGACCCACTGGAGTTCGCGGCCGTACTGGCCGCGCTTCTCCTGGTCGCTCATCTGCGACAGCTTCTCCTCGGCGAACAGGCCCGCCTCGATGCGCATCGCGAGCTCGACCTCTTCAGCCGCGTTCAGCAGCGCGACCTTTCCGATCTGCTTCAGGTAGTCCTTGACCGGGTCTGCCGTCGCGCCGGTGATGGTCGTCGAGTAGACCGGCATCTCGTCCTCGTCGTCGGACGCGCGCAGGACGATGGCACCGGTCGGGTGGGGCTCGGCGGCGGGCGCCTTGTCGCCCTTGCCGCCGGCATGCTCGTCGCCGGCGTCGGCCTCGTCGATCGCGGCGTCGTCGACGTCGGCCTCCTCGAGCTCCTCCGCCGTGGCGGCCTTCGACTTGGCCGACTTCGCCTTGGCGCCCTTCGCCGTCGACGTGCGCGGGGTCTTCGACGCAGTCGTCGCGCTGCTCTTCGCACCCGCCTTGGCGGAGGCGGTCTTCGTCCTGGTCGACGCCGACTTGGACGCCGTGGCGCGCTTCGCGGTCGTGCC
>NZ_JBEPKA010000028.1:0-17118 GCF_040496015.1 Agromyces litoreus | reverse complement strand
GCTCTCGATCGCGCTGCTCACGTCGCGGCGCCTGCTCGACGTGGGATGCGCCGTGGCGGCGGGCGTCGGGGTGTTCCTGCTCGTCGGGCCCGGCATCGCCGGGCCCGGGGCCGGTGCGCCGGCGCGCGCGGGGGCGGATGCCGCGGCCGGCGGTGCGGCGGGCGTCGACCCGATCGGCGTGGTGCTCGCGCTGACCGCGGCGGCCAGCTGGGCGGGCTACATCCTCCTCACGCGGCGGGTCGCGACGCGGCTGCCCGGCCTCGAGGGTCTCACCGTCGCGAGCCTCGTGAGCCTCGCCCTCCTCGCGCCGTTCGCGGCGTGGACTTTCGACGCGTCGGTGATCGACTGGCGCGTGGCAGGGCTGCTCGTGGGCGTCGGCATCCTGAGCTCGGCCCTGCCGTACAGCCTCGACACCTACATCCTGCGCCGGATCACCCCGCGCCTCTACGCGATCATCACGAGCTTCGGGCCGGTCATCGCGGCGGTGTTCGGGGCCCTCGTGCTGGGCGAGCGGTTCACGGTGGTCGAGGCCGTCGCGATCGCCGTGGTGTGCGGTGCCGCGGGGCTCGCCCTCGCCACCCAGCGCGAGCGGCGCGTCTCCCCGCTCGAGGCGACCGCGCAGTCGATCCCCTGAGCGGTGCAGGAGGACGCGCGACCCGTGCACGGGCGCGTCCGGAGTCGTAGCGTGGGGGGCGGGCGCGGCAGCGGGGCCGCCCGGGGACGTCGAGGAGGACGCGCATGGCCGTGATCGGGTGGATCGGACTCGGGCACATGGGCGGGCCGATGGCCGCGCACCTCGTCGAGGCGGGCCACGAGGTCGTCGGCTTCGACGTCGACGAGGGCATGGCGGAACGGGCCGCGTCCACGGGGGTCCGGGTGGTGGCGGATGCCGCGGCCGCGGCTCGCGACGCCGACGCGGTCTTCACCTCCCTCCCGCGGTCCGAGCACTCCCGCGACGTGATCATCGGCGGCGACGGCGGTCGGGTGGGCGTGCTCGACGTCGTGCGGCGCGAGGCGCTCGTGCTGGACACGTCCACCGTGGACGTGGCGACGTCGCGCGCCTGCCACGACGCGGCGGAGGCGCGCGGGATCCGCTTCGTCGACGCGCCGGTCTCGGGCGGCATCGCCGGGGCCCACGCCGGGACCCTGACGTTCATGCTGGGCGGCGAGGAGGCCGCGACCGGCGAGGCGTCGCGACTGGTGACGCCGATGGCCGGCCACGTCTTCGCCGTTGGCGGCCCGACGGCCGGGATCGCGGCGAAGCTCGCGAACAACCTCATGCTCTTCATCACCCTGCAGGCCTCCTCCGAGGGCGCCCGCCTGGCCGAGGCGCTCGGCCTCGATCCGCAGGTCTTCCACGACCTCGCGACGGTCTCGTCGGGAGACTCGTGGCCGCTGCGGACCTGGTATCCGGTGCCGGGCGTCGTGGCGACGAGCCCGGCGAACCGCGACTTCGAGGCCACCTTCTCCACGCGGCTCGCCGAGAAGGACCTCTCGTATGCGCTCGAGGCCGGCGAGGCCGCGGGCCTGGACCTCGCCGCCGGGCGGCTCGCCATGGAGCGCTTCGCGCGCCTGATCGACGACGGGTACGGGGACCGGGACTGCAGCCTCGTGGTCAGGTACGTGGGCCGCGACGGCCGCACGCCCGGATTCGATCCGACGGAGTAGCGGGACGCCCCCAGCCTCGTCGACCGCCGGCGGACGGTGCCGCGTGGGCTCGCGGCATCCGTTCACCGGGTGCGGATACGCTCGGAACCGGTGAGCCGAGGAGGTGGGATGGCGGCGTTCCGGTGGCCCTGGGAGGCGAAGCGCACGCGCGCGAAGATGGCGCCGTTCGACCGCTCGCGCCTGCCGGAGGTGCGCGAGGCGAGCTTCGCCGAGATGCTCGACGAGGGCCTGCTCATGGCCGAGTCGGCGGGCCGGATGGCGCTGAAGAACCGGCTCATCGTCGACGCGCTGCGCTCCGACGAGCCGTACTCCGAGGAGCGCGCCGCCGAGCACGCACGCGACGTGCTGTACGAGCTCGTGCAGGAGGAGGACGAGGCCGCCGAGCGCGTCGCCGAGGAGCGCGAGGCGGCCGGTCGTCGCGACGGCCGTTCGCAGCACCAGCACGACTACCACCGAGACGACCTGCTGAACCTGCGCCGGCGGGAGCGGATCGCCGCGTCGGTCGCGAAGGAGCTGTGGTCCCGGCGTTCGGATGACGAGTACGTGGCCCGATTCGCGCTGCGCGCGAGGGACGACGCCTGGCAGGAGCTCGGTGCGGCCATCGGGCAGGAGCTCGATCGGCGCTGGCCGCGCTACGACGAGGAGCCCGACTACGCCGAGCACCGTTCGGAGCGGATGTCGGGCGTCGGGGACGACCTGTTCCGCGACCTCGCCCGGCTCGAGGCGCGCCGCGCGGTCGAGGCGATCCCGGAGTACTGAGCGCGGGCCGCTCAGGGGGCCGCGCGGCGTCGCCGCGACGCGACGATCGCGGGCGAGACTGGGCGGCATGCGCAGGACATGGACGCCCCTGGCCGTCGTCTACCTCGTGGTCGCGATCGCGGGGCTGATCGGCACGTGGACCTTCAACGCGATCGCCATCGCCGAGCGGCGCGACTTCCTCGGCGACCTCGTCGCGAGCGGACCGGCGGTCTCGTCGATCACGACCGACCTGCTCGTGGTGGCCGTGGCGGGCAGCATCCTGATCGTCGTCGAGTCGCGCCGGCTCGGCATGCGGTTCGCCTGGCTGTACATCGTCGGCTCGGCGCTCACGGCGTTCGCCTTCACCTTCCCGCTCTGGCTCGCGATGCGCGAGCGCCGACTCGTCGCGCTGCGAGCGGGCACCGCGGGCACCGCGGGGGGCGGCGGCTCGGAGGACCCGCCCCCGGCGTAGGTCAGCGCTGCGCGACCGCGTCGCTGCGGACGACGACTGCGACGTCGCGGTGGACGTTGGCGCGGAGGTCGACGCCGGAGAGTCCCGGCCGGAGGCCGGCGGGCGCCTGCAGCCACGCCGACACGACACCGTAGACCTGCACCAGGAGCTCGACGGGGGACCGGTCGGCGGGGAGCCGGCCGGCCGACTGCGCGGCGCGGATCGCGTCGAGCTTCTCCCCGTACAGTTCGCGCTCGCGTGCGGTCGGCTCGTGCGCCTCGAGCGTGCGCCGCGCCTGGAACCGCATGACCTCGGGGTGCGCGAGCGCGTAGTCGAAGAGCGCCACCGCGTACCCCGCGAGGTCGTCGGGGTCGAACGGCACCTCCACGTGCACGCGCTCGATGACGTCGTCGGCGACGGCATCGAAGAGGCCTTCCTTGCTGCCGAAGTAGGCGTAGATCATGCGCTGGTTGGCGGCGGCCGCGTCGGCGATCCCGGCGATGCGCGCCCCGGCGAAGCCTCCCTCGGCGAACTCGTGCAGTGCCGCGGCGAGGATGCGACGGCGAGTCTGCGCGGCGTCCCTGGCCATGTGGTCCCCCCGTCCGTCCCACGCCGGTCGGCGCGAGGTAAGTAAGTGCTTGTTGACATGATATCCGGTGCGGACGTACAGTAGTAAGCAACCAGTTACTTACTTTGGAGGAACCCCATGGTCAAGACCGCCCTCGTCACCGGCGCCTCGTCCGGGATGGGTCGCGAGATCGCCCTGCGGCTCGCGGCCGACGGCTACACGGTCTACGGCGCGGCGCGGCGCGTCGAGCGCATGGCCGACCTCGAGCAGTCCGGCATCCGCGTGATCGGCATGGATGTCACCGTGGACGACCAGGTCGTCGCCGCGGTCGAGCGCATCGTCGCCGAGACCGGCCGCATCGACGTCCTCGTGAACAACGCCGGCTTCGGCCTCTACGGCGCGGTCGAGGACACCGCGATGGACGACGTCCGGTACCAGTTCGACGTCAACTTCTTCGGCGTCGCGCGACTCACCCAGCTGGTGCTCCCGCACATGCGCGCCCGGCAGTCGGGTCGGATCGTGAACATCTCCTCGGTCGGCGGCGAGATCTACACCCCGCTCGGCGCGTACTACCACGCCACCAAGCACGCGCTCGAGGCGTGGTCCGACGCGCTGCGGTACGAGGTCGCGCAGTTCGGCATCGACGTCGTGATCGTGCAGCCGGGCCTCATCGCCACCGAGTGGTCGGGGATCATGTCGGCACCCCTGATGGAGCGGAGCGGGAACGGGGCGTACGCAGAGCTCGCGCGCGACCTCGTCCAGGCGTCGGAGCGCAACTACGGCGACGGCGGCTCCGGCGGGTCATCGCCCACCGTCATCGCCGGCACCGTCGCGAAGGCCGTGGCCGCGAAGCGGCCGCGCACGCGCTACGCGGCCGGACGCCTCGCCAAGCCGCTCATCGCCGCGCGGCGCGTGCTCAGCGACCGCGCGTTCGACCGGTTGCTGAAGGCCGCCAGCTGAGACGCGGCCGCGGCGGACGCGCTCGACCGGGTGCAGCCCGGGCGCTCACCCCGGCACTAGCGTTGGGCTCATGACCGACGACGTGACGGATGCCCTCGACGCTCCGTGGCATGCGGGGGTCTGGACCAGCGAGCCCGTCGCCGTCCGCGCGGACGGCGACGGGCTCGTGGTCGAGGCCGCCGAGGGCAGCGACTTCTGGCGCACCACCCAGTACGGCTTCGTGCACGACGACGGCCACGCGCTGCTCAGCCCGTGGGCGTCGGACGAGGCGGTGGAGGTCTCCCTCGACACCTCGGGGCTCACCGGGCTCTACGACCAGGCGGGCGTCTTCCTGCGCGGCGGCGACGAGCTCTGGATCAAGGCCGGCCTCGAGGTGACCGACGACGTGCTGCACGTCGGCGCCGTCGTGACGAACCGGATGTCGGACTGGTCGCTCGCGCCCGTGCCCGAGTGGGCCGGAGAGGTCGTCACGATCCGCGCGAGCCGGTCGGGCGTCGACGGCGAGGCCGTCACGATCCGGGCCCGCGCCGGCGACGGTCCCTGGCGCACCATCCGGGTCGCGCCGTTCGACGCCGATGCCGCGACCGCGGGGCCGATGGTCTGCGCGCCGACCCGAGCCGGCCTCGAGGTGCGCTTCACCCGGTGGGCGTTCGTTCCCGCCGACGTCGACCTCCACGAGGACCCGCCGAGCGCCTGAGGCGGCACGGCGGGTAACGGATCGATCGCGGGTATTGCCGCGCTGGGCGGCGGCGCGGTTCACTTGACCCGACCCGCCCTCGTCGCCAGCCCTCACCGATCGACGACGGCGCCCCGACCCGGACCGTTGGAGCTCCCCGTTGCCCCTGCGCACCTCACCGTCCCGTCCCCTCCGAGCCTCCATCCGAGCCCTCGCCGGGACGCTCATGGTACTCCTGCTCGCCCCGCTCGTGTTCGCTCCGACGACGGACGCGGCACCGCCGACATCCGGGGCGGCGTCGTCCATCGCGGATGCGCGTCTGACGCTCGATCCGTCGTCTGATGAGCCGGGCCGGATCGATGACGCGCCGTCGGCTCCGACCGTGCAGCCGGGAGGTCCCCTCCTGGCGTCGATGGAGTCGGAGCCCGGACTGGGATCCATCTCCGGCGTCGTCCGGGGCTACGAGGAGGCCGGGCTTCCCGGCGTCCGAGTCGCGTTGAAGCACCTCGGGTCGGGACAGAGCCTGCCGTACGAGTACACCGACGACGCGGGGGCGTATCGATTCGACGAGCTGCTTCCAGGCGAGTATTGGCTCGACCTCTCGCATTCCGACGACGGGTACTCCTCGGATTGGACGACGGTCGGCTGGCAGCGGGGCGAACTGGTGCTCGGCTTCGACCAGGATCGGACCGGTGTCGATGCCCGATTCGCGGCGCGCAACGCCTCGATCTCCGGCGTGGTGACCTACGCCGACGGCACGCCCGTTCAGCAGGGCAGGGTGTACGTCCAGGGCAGCAGCAGCGGGTCGGTCAACACCGACGACGCCGGTGCCTATCGAGTGGAGGGGCTCGGGCCGGGTGCGCACACGGTGCAGTTCTTCCCCGCCGGATCGCGAGCGTCGGAGTACCTCGCGGTCTACTGGAAGGACTCGTTGAGTTTCGCTACCGCCGACCCGCTCGAGATCGGGGAAGGGCAGTCGATCTCGGACATCGATGCGCAGCTCCCGCTCGGAGGCTCGCTCTCCGGGGTGCTCACGATGTCGGACGGCACGCCCGTCGCCGATGCGTTGGTCGAGGTCGAGGGTGAAACCGTGCACACCGGTCGAAAGTCGACTCGGACCGACGCGTCCGGACGGTACCGGTTCGCGGGTCTGGTCACGGCAGGCTACCTGCTCGCCGCATACCCGAAGGGATGCGTGAACCGCGGCTATTGGCCGGCCGGAGGTGGCACGAATGAGGCCGAGACGATCCCGGTGACGCTGGGCGCGGAGACCACGACGGACATGGAGCTCGAGCCCGGGGCGACGATCTCGGGGACGGTGACGTGGGCCCCCGGCCACTCGCCCGACGTCGACCTGGTGACCGCGAAGGGTTCCCACGTCCGATCAGCGAACATCGCCGCGGACGGCTCCTACGAGTTCTGCGTGCCGAAGCCGCTCGCCGGTGGGTACGCCGTGGAGTTCTCCCAGCTTGATTGGGACACGATGATCCGTCTGCCCGAGTACTGGAACGATCAGGACCACCTCGAGACGGCTGAGGTGATCATGCTGGCCCCAGGCGACGTCGTGACCGGGATCGACGCGGAGCTGACGACCGGGTCGACGATCTCCGGCACGGTGACCGGCGACGGACTCCCCGTGTCGCACGTCATGGTCACCGCCCACGGGGAGATCGACGGCGGCACGGCATGGACTCGCTACACGAGCACCGACTCCGCCGGCGCCTACACGTTGGGCTACCTGCCGTCGGGGACGTACACCCTCGAATTCGAGCCGCGCGACGGCTCCGTCTACACCGACGAGTGGTGGGGGAACCGGCCCGACCGCGACTCCGCGGTCCGATTCGACGTCGCGAAGGACGCGATCGTGTCGGGGATGGACCTGGAACTCTCGCCCGGCGCCTCCATCACGGGAGTCCTGGTCGATGCCCGCGGCGGGCCGGTTCCGGGGGCGGAGGTCTACGCCTACCTCAGCGGTGTGGAACCCCTGGACCGACGGTTCGGACAGGTGGATGAATCGGGAGTGTTCGTGATACCGGGCCTTGGGTCAGGGGTGTACTCGGTCACGTTCAGCGCACCCGGATACTTCACGCAGTACGGGACGACGGTCGAGGTGGCCGCGCGGTCCGAGGCGTCGATCGGGGAGATCGAGCTGGTCCCGTTCGCTCGGATCAGCGGCAAGGTCGTCGGTGAGGGCGGCTACCGACTCGGGCAATCCGCGTACGTGCGCCTCTATCGCCTGGAGGCCGGCACGTACCGATGGGTCGATTCCGATGCGACCGGGAACTACGCCGGCATGCCGGCATGGGACGGCGTGTTCGATTTCCCCAGCCTGCGGGCGGGCACGTACAAGGTCGAGTTCCGTCCGCCGTCCGGGTACCGGGGCGAGTGGTGGAGCGACGCACCCGACGAAGCGTCGGCGACCATCATCGAACTCGGCGTCGGAGAGGCGCGCTCGGGGGTCGACGCCGAACTCGCCGGCGGTCCGGTGCGGATCACCGGCCCGAAGCTGTCGGGCACGCCCGTCGTGGGAGCCACCCTCACCGCGGCGGTCTCCACGACGACCGCCGACGCGTCGCTGGCGCTCCGGTGGCTCGCGAACGGTGCGCCGATCGAGGGCGCAACCGGCGAGACGCTCCGATTGGCCGCGGGGCAGCTCGGGGCTCGGATCTCGCTGCAGGCGACGGGGACCGCCCCGGGCCACACCTCGACGACCGCGACCTCGCCGTCCACCTCGGTGGTCGGCCTCGGCACCATCTCCCTCGACGGCCCGGCGATCTCGGGAGTCGCCAAGGTCGGCGAGACGCTGACGGCCGTGGCGTCGTCGTCGACGGAGGGCGTGCGGATCGAGTACCGGTGGTTCGCCGGAGGCACTGCCGTCGACGGTGCCGTCGACCAGGCGTTCACGCCGGGAACGGCGCACGTCGGCATGGCGGTCACGGTCCGCGTGACGGCCTCGGCCCCCGGTTTCGCCACGATCGTGAGGACCTCGGACCGGACCGCGCCGGTCGAGTCGAACGTGCGGCCCCCACCTGAACGCCCCGCGGACGTGGAATGGCACGGCCCGGGGGACGATCCGCTGGACCAGGGGCGGCAGGACTGCGACACCTGCGCCTGGCGACCGGAGTGACGGCTACGGCGTCACGTGGTGGCTCGGGCGGAACACGTCCTCCGGGTCGACCTCGCGCTTGACCGCCCGCAGGCGATCGAGCGTGGCGGGCGGGAAGATCTCGGCGAGGATGTCGGCGCCGAACTCGGGCGTGAAGTTCGCGTAGCGGCCGGTCGTGAACGACGCGGTCTCGGCCGCCGCCTCGCGGGCCGCCGACACCTCGTCGGCCGCGGCATCCGCCGGGAGCAGCGTGGTCACGGCGACGAGCGCCAGCCCGTCGCGCTGGGCGATCGCGGTGGCGTCGGCCGGCACGCGCGAGAAGGCGCCGCCGAGGGCGCGCAGCAGGAGCATGACGGGCTCGTCGGCGTCGAGGGCGCGCGCGAACGCGTCGAGGGCCGCGTCGGAGAGCTCGGGCACGAAGCCGTTCGCGCCCACCATGACGAACGGGGGCGTGCCAGGAGGCGACTCCTCGAGGAGGTCGGCGTACGCGACCGGTCCGAGGGCGACCTCGGTCACCGACGGGAGCGAGAGCATCGGCTCGAGCAGGCGTCGCAGCTCGGCCTCGTCGCCCTCGAGCGCGACCGCGAGCTGCGGCCCGGCCGGCAGCTCGGGCATGAGCGGCGGCATCACGAGCAGCGTCGCGTTGAGCTGGTCCGGCGCATCGCGGAACACGTCGCGGAACGCGCCGAGCACCGCGCGCGCGTCGGACCGGTCGAACTGCACGTGACCGCCCGTGAGCGCGCCGAGGGGCCGGGCCTCGAAGGTGAACCGGGTGGCGACGCCGAAGTTGCCGCCGCCGCCACGGAGCGCCCAGAACAGCTCGGGGTGCGACGACGCGTCGACCGAGAGCACGTCGCCGGTCGCCGTGACGAGTTCGATCGCGCGGACCAGGTCGACGGTGAGCCCCTGGCTGCGGGCGAACCAGCCGAGCCCGCCGCCGAGCGCGAGCCCGCCGACGCCCACGTCGATCGTGTCGCCGGACGAGACCGCGAGGCCGTGCGGCGTGAGCGCGGCGGCCACGTCGCCCCACTGCGCCCCGGGGCCGACGTGCACGAGTCGCGGACCGTCGGCTGCGCCATCCGTCTCGAGCTCGACCGCCGACAGCGCGCCGAGGTCGATCACGAGACCGCCCCCAACCGGATCCGAGCCGTGCCCGCCGCTGCGCACGGCGATCGGCACGCCGGCGGCCACGGCGGCACGGACCGCCTCGGCGACCTCGGCGGCGGACGTCGGCCGGACGACGGCGTCGGGCGTGCCCTCGCCGGCGAACACCCGCGCACCCGCCTCGTACCCCGCGGTGCCTGGCTCGTGCACGAGCCCCGGCATCCGCCCACTCAGTTCGGTGACGAACGACATGGCGCTCAGTCTGGCCCCGTCCGGCGACATCCGCGAGCCCTCCGGGCGAGGACCTCGGTGCGGCTACTCCCCGCTCGGGTGCGCCCCCGCCGCGTCGATGATCCACGCGTTCGCGAACGCACGCTCGCGCCAGGCCGCGTAGCGACCCGAGACCCCGCCGTGACCGGCGGCCATCTCGATCTTCAGCAGCGGGTCGGCGCCGACCTCGCGCAGCTTCGCGACCCACTTCGCCGGCTCGACGTACAGGACGCGCGTGTCGTTGAGCGAGGTGATCGCCAGGATCCGCGGGTAGCCGACGGGGTGCACGTTCTCGTAGGGCGAGTAGGACTTCATGTACGCGTAGACCTCGGGATCGTCGAGCGGGTTGCCCCACTCGTCCCACTCGATGACCGTGAGCGGCAGCGACGGGTCGAGGATCGAGGTCAGGGGGTCGACGAACGGCACCTCGGCGACGATGCCCGCGAACAGGCGCGGGGCGAGGTTCGCCACCGCGCCCATGAGGAGGCCGCCCGCGGAGCCGCCCTGCGCCACGAGGTGGTCGGGGGTCGTGATGTCGATGTCGACGAGGTGCTCGGCCGCGGCGATGAAGTCGGTGAACGTGTGCTTCTTGTGCGTGGTCTTGCCGTGCTCGTACCAGAGCCGGCCCATCTCGCCGCCGCCGCGGACGTGGGCGACGGCGAACACCATGCCGCGGTCGAGGAGCGACAGGCGCGGGATCCCGAATCCCGGGTCGATCGCGTGCTCGTACGAGCCGTACCCGTAGAGCAGGGTCGGCGCGGGCTCCCCGAGCGTGACGAGGTCGTGCCGGTAGACGAGCGAGATCGGCACCCTCGTGCCGTCCTTCGCCGTGGCCCACTCGCGCTTCTGCGCGTAGCGCTCGGGGTGGTAGTCGCCCAGGACGGGCTGCTGCTTGCGCACCGTCCGGGTGCCGGATGCCACGTCGAGGTCGATCACGGTCGACGGCGTCACGAAGCTGCCGTAGCCGATCCGCAGCGACGGCTGCGCCCAGTCGGGGTTGCCGCCGACACCCACCGAGAACAGCTCCTCGTCGAACGCGAGCTCGTGCAGGGTGTCGTCGGGCGTCGCATCGTCGGGGAGGCCCTGCGGCGGCACCTTCGCGACGGCGACGCGCGGCAGTCCGTCGCGCCGGTACTCGAGCGCGACGAAGTCGCGGAAGCCGTGGACGGCCTCGATGCGCATGCCCGGGTCGTGCGGGAGCAGCATGCGGCGGGCGCCCTGCGGGTCGTCGGCCGCGACGCTCACGAGCTCGAAGTTCACCGCATCGCCCTCGTTGTGCACGATCAGCAGGCGGTCCCGCCCGCCGGCGACGACGTGCTCGAGGTCGTACTCGACCCCGTCGCGGCGCGGCCAGACGACGCGGAACTCGCCGGTCGGGTCGTCGGCGTCCAGCAGCCACGACTCGCTCGTCACGTGCGATCCCGCCTCGAGGACCAGGTAGCGCCGGCTGCGCGTGAGTCCGACCCCGAGCCAGAACCGCTCATCGGGTTCGTGGAACACGCGCACGTCGTCCGCGGCCGGCGTGCCGATCTCGTGCCGCCATACGGTGTCGGGCCGCCACGCGTCGTCCACCGTCGTGTAGAAGACGTACCGGCCGGTCGCGTCGAAGAGGGCGCCGGCCGCCGTTCCGGGGATCTCGTCCGGGAGGTCGCGGCCCGAGTCGTCGATCGCGCGGAGGCGGATGGTGTATCGCTCGTCGCCCTCGACGTCGGTCGCGTAGAGCAGCGTCGTGCCGTCGCCCGTCACGTCGAAGCTGCCGAGCGCGAAGAACTCGTGCCCCTCGGCCTCGACGTTGTCGTCGAGCAGCACCCGCTCGCCCGGCAGCGGCGATCCGTCCTCGGGGATGGTCGGCGGCTCCCAGTCGTCGGCCGCACGCACCGCGACCCGGCAGTGGATGGCGTACTGCCGGCCCTCGACCGTGCGGGAGTAGTACCACCAGTCGCCCTCGCGCGTCGGCACGCTGAGGTCGGTCTCCTTGGTGCGGTGCCGGATCTCCTCGTAGAGCTGCTCCTGCAGGATCGAGAGGTGCGAGGTCTTCGCCTTGGTGTACGCGTTCTCCTCGTTGAGGTGGGCGATGACCGCCGGGTCGTCCTTGTCGCGCAACCACTCGTAGTGGTCGATCACCACGTCGCCGTGGTGGGTGCGTTCGGTCGGTCGCTTCTCGGTCACCGGAGGGTTCAGCACGGGACCACGCTACGCCGGGTGCGCGATCGCGGCACGCAGCGGGCGGAGCCGGAACCGGGTCTCCGCATTGGCCGATCCGATGAAGTGAGGTTAGCCTAAGCTCACACCCGATCATCGACCCGGAGGAGCACCGTGCTCGCGAATTTCCTGATCGGCCTGCGCGAGGGCCTCGAGGCCGGACTCGTCGTCGCCATCCTGGCCGCCTACCTCGGGCGCATCGGACGCCGCGACCTCCTGGGCCGGCTGTGGCTCGGCATCGCGATCGCCGTCGTCGTGTCGCTCGGCGTCGGCGCCCTGCTCACCTGGGGGCCCGTCGGGCTCAGCCACGAGCAGAAGGAGCTCCTCGGCGGCGTGCTGTCGCTGCTCGCGGTCGCCATGGTCACCTGGATGATCTTCTGGATGGCGCGCCACGGCGCGGGGCTCTCCGCCGAGCTGCGCGGGAAGGCCGACGTCGCCGTCGGCGGATCGTGGATCGCGGTCGTGCTGCTCGGCGCGCTCTCGGTCGGGCGCGAGGGCATCGAGACGGCGCTGTTCGTCTGGGCGAACGTCTCCAGCGGCAGCGATCCCGTGCTCGGGACCATCGGCGCCCTGCTCGGCATCGTGACCGCGGTCGGCCTGGCCTGGGGCATCGCGCGCGGACTCGTGCGCATCGACCTCTCGGCGTTCTTCACCTGGACCGCGGTGTTCCTGGTCTTCGTCGCGGCCGGCGTCTTCGCGTACGCCCTGCACGACCTGCAGGAGGCGGGCGTGCTGCCCGTCCTCGCCGCCCACGCCTGGGACCTGCGCGAGGTGCTCCCGCGCTCGAGCTGGGGCGGCGTGCTGCTCGGCGGCATCTTCAACTACACGCCCTCGCCGACCTGGGCGCAGGTGCTCGGCTGGATCGCCTACGTCGCCGTCACCCTCGCGCTCTACCTGCGGATGGTCGGTCGCCGGCCGCGGCGCCCGCGTGGGGCGGAGGCCCGCGAGCAGGCGTCCGCGCGCGCCGAGGTGCGGGCCGCGGCGGTCACCGCCTGAGACGCCGGGGCGCCGGGCGGCGCCGGGGTGTCGGCGCCGCGCGCTAGCGTGCCCGTGGAACGAGGCGCGTCGCGCGGGCGGCGCCGAGGCGGGGGGAACGTGACATGGAGATCGTGCTGGTACCGGGCATGTGGCTCGACGGCGAATCGTGGGGCGAGGTGGCCGAGCAGCTCGAGGGCGCGGGCCACCGGGTCCGCTCGCTGACCCTGCCGGGGCTCGCCTCGCGTGACGAGGACCGCCGGGGGATCGGGTACGACGACCACGTCGGCGCGATCGTCGAGGCGATCGATGCGGCATCCGGGCCGGTGCTGCTCGTCGGCCACTCCGCGGGGTGCGACCTGTCGTGGGCGGCCGTCGACCGGCGGCCCGACCGCGTCGTCCGCGCCATCCTCGTCGGCGGGCTGCCGTCGGCCGACGGGGATGCGCTCGTCGGCGGGTACGACGCGGTCGACGGCGAGATCCCGCTGCCCGACTGGTCGGCCTTCGGCGAGGAGGACCTCCGCGACCTCGACGACGCCGCGCGCGAGCGGTTCCGGGCGCTGGCGATCCCGGCCCCCGCCGGCCCGCTCGCGGGGCCGCAGCGCCTCGCCGACGAGCGCCGGCTCGACGTGCCGGTCACGGCGGTGTGCACCGAGTACTCGGTCGCACAGCTCGACGAATGGCTCGCGGGCGGCCCGGCGTGGGCCTCGGAGTTCCTGGCGATCCGCGACGTCGAGCGCGTCGACCTGCCGACCGGGCACTGGCCGCAGTTCACCCGGCCGCGCGAGCTGGCGGAGTTGATCCTCGCTCGCGCGGGGGCCGCCGCGCCGGCGCGCTGAGCGCGCCCGATCAGGCGCCGCGGGTCGCGAGTTCGCCCTCGACCGCCGTGCGCAGGCGGGCGAGGGCGCGAGCGAGTGCCACGTCGGACGGCGACCCGTAGCCGATGACGATCCCCGCCGGGCCCCGTCCCGGCTCGACCGCGTACTCGGCCAGGGGCGCAACGTCGACGCCGTCCGCCGCGAGCCGGTCGACCACCCGGCCGGCGGTGTCGTGGTCCGGCAGCCCGACGACCGCGTGCAGCCCGCTGTCGAGGCCCGAGAGCGGGGCGCCGGGGATGCCGCCGAGCGCGTCGAGCACGAGGCTGCGGCGGTGCGCGTAATCCCGCCGCACGGCCGCGATGTGGCGCCGAACCGTGCCCGTCGCGAGCAGCTCGGCGAACGCCTCCTGCACGATGCCGCTCACCGGCGGCGTCTCGTCGTCGCGCACGGCGGCCACCGCCGCGCGCAGCCTCGCATTCGCCGGGAGCACGAGGTAGCCGAGGCGCAGCCACGGGGTCAGCACCTTCGAGAAGCTGCCCACGAGCACCGCGTGGCCCGAGCGGTCCAGCGAGGCGAGCGCCGGCATCGGTGCGCCGAGGTGGCGGAACTCGCTGTCGTAGTCGTCCTCGAGGACGAGCGCGTCGGCGGTCTCCGCCCATTCGAGCAGGGCGAGCCGAGCGGCCACGGGCAGGCGACCACCGAGCGGGTACTGGTGGCTCGGCGTGACCATCACGGCGTGCGGGGCGGGGCGGACGGCGCGGAGCATCGCGACGTCGATCCCGTCCCCGTCGACCCGGACGGGCACCGTCCGGAGCGCACCGCGGCGCTCGAGCACGCGCCGCGCCGAGGGGTACCCGGGGTCCTCGACGGCGACGCGGGGCGTGCCGTCGACCATGAGCTGGAGTGCTGAGGCGAGCAGGGCGACGGCATCGCTCGTGCCGGCCGTCACG
The DNA here is from genome assembly GCF_040496015.1 of Agromyces litoreus. Taxonomy (NCBI): domain Bacteria; kingdom Bacillati; phylum Actinomycetota; class Actinomycetes; order Micrococcales; family Microbacteriaceae; genus Agromyces; species Agromyces litoreus. The sequence goes on along the minus strand of NZ_JBEPKA010000028.1, from coordinate 2,632 downwards.
ACCACGTCGTCGGCGGAGCACGTCACCCCGCGCGCGTGCCGCAGGTGATCGGCGATCTCGGCGCACAGCCGCGGCGCGCCGAAGTCGGGCGGGACGTCGCCCGGCACCGTGACCCGCGCGGCGTGTCGCCAGGCCGCGCGCCACGCGCGTTCGTCGAGCCGGGACGTGGACGGGCGGCCCGGCCGGAGGTCGACGCGCTCGGTCCCACCGTCGTCCGGGGCGTCGCCCCCGCCCGGGTCGGCTGCGGGGGACCGGGGCTCGCCGGTGGCCTCGACGACCGGACCCGCGTCGTCGGCGAGCCGGGGCCGCGCGCCGCCGACGTCCGCCGGCACCTGCGGCGCGACGCGCGTCGGAGCACCCTGCCGGACCTCGAGGTAGCCCTCGCCGGCGAGCTGGTCGTACGCGGCGACCACCGAGCTGCGGGAGACGCCGAGCTCGCCCGCGAGCACGCGGGTCGACGGCACGGCGTCGCCGGCGCGGAGCCGGCCGTCGAGGATGCCGCGGCGGAGCCCTTCGACGAGCTGCGTGCCCACCGGGCGGGCGTCGTCGCGGTCGATGACGAGCAGTGGTCCGTCCATGCGCCTTCCCCGATCATTCGACCGGTCCAACTGGACTGGTCGAAAGTGCGCGAACTGGTATGAGCACCATACCAGTCTCCGCCGCAGACTGGCGGCATGACCAACACCCGACCCGTCGTCCCGTCCCGCCGGCTCCGCCGGCTGCCCGACCGCGAGACCTCCGATCGCCTGGCGCTCGACGAGCTCCTCGACGCCGAGCTCGTGGGACACCTCGCCGTGGCCCTCGACGGCGTTCCGGTCGTCGTGCCGATGGGCTTCGCCCGGGTCGGCCGACACCTCGTGCTCCACGGCTCCACGGGAGGCGGGTTCGCACTCCGCGCGGCCGCCGCGCGATCGACGGTGTCGTTCGCGGTGACGTCGCTGGACGGACTGGTGTACGCCCGCTCGCTGTTCGACAGCTCGATGAACTACCGGAGCGCGACCGTCATGGGCGTGCTCGAGGCCGTCCCGGACCATGAGGCGGATGAAGCGCTGCTCGCCCTCTCCGAGCGACTCATGCCCGGCCGAGCCGCCGAGGTGCGCGCGATGCGCCGCAAGGAGGTCGCGGCCACGCGCGTGCTCCGCCTGCCGCTCGAGGACGTCGTGATGAAGCAGCGCGCGGGTGGACCGTCCGAGTCTCCCGACGACGGCGAGGACCACACGACCTGGGCCGGTGTCGTGCCCCTCGTGCGGACGTGGGGCGTCCCGGTGCCCTCGTCGCTCACGCAGCCGGGCGCGCCCGTGCCCGGTTCCGTGACGGCCCTGACGACGGCGTCGGCCCCATCCGCCCCGTTCGACGAGCCATCTGTCGCCACCGGCGACCGACCGGTCGCGGTCGGCCTCGGCGCGGTGCGCTGACCGGCGTCACCGAGAACCCCGGAAGGAGGTGCGTGATGTTCGCAGCGATCGTGCTCGGCCTCGTCTCGGCGTGGGCCGTGACCGCCTCGGTGGTCCAGTTCCGCAGGGACGGATACCACCGCACGCCCACCCTGGCGCACTGAGGTCGGATCGACCCGGACGTCCGCATCCGGCCGCGGCGGGGTCCTGAGGAGCGCCTCAGGACCCCGCTCCCTCGAAATATGGACATCTCCCGATGCCGGGACCCCACCTCAGGGAGGAGTCTCGGACCATCGCCAGACCAGGAGGAACACCATGGACCACGCAGCAGGCGTCGTCGCCATGCAGGTGCACGAGAGCACCATCCGCCGAGCGGAGCAGCGGATCGCGCAGGCGCGCGCCGCGGCCGAGCGGATGCCGGTGGCCGCGCCGTCAGGCCGCGGGATCGCGGCGGCGGCCGCCGTTCCGCTCCGCCGCCTCTTCCGCCGCCACGCGCCGCGATTCGCGCAGTGACGTCGAGCGGATCCGGCTCGACCGGAACGGCCGCCGCCGTTCCGCTCCGCCACGACGCCGATGCTCGGCGCCGAGCCTTCGGGCCCGGCGCCGATGTCATCGGCTCGTGGGACGATGACAGGGTGTCCAATCAGTCGTCGAGTGCGACCCTGGTGGGTCGCGACGCCGAACTCGAATGGCTCGCCGGGCTCCTCGATTCGGTCCGTGCCGGCTCGCCGGCCACCGCCGTCATCGGAGGCGAGGCGGGGATCGGCAAGAGCCGGCTCGTGGGCGACTTCGTGCAGACGCTGGGCCCGGGCGTCAGGGTCGTCCGCGGCCAGTGCGTCGACCTGGGCGACGTCGCCGCGCCGTACGCTCCGGTAAAGGGCGCCCTCCGCCAGCTCGTCGCCCAGGTGGGTGCGGAGCGGGCCCTCGAGGCGGTCGGCCCGGGGCGCGCCGCGCTGGTCGCGCTCCTGCCCGAGCTCGCCGCGTCGGGCGGCGAGCCGGTCGGCGAGGTCGTGATCACCCCCGGCGGCGCGGGCAGCGGCCAGCTCCACGAAGCGGTCGCCGTCCTGCTCGAGACCCTCTCGCGCGACGAGCCCATCGTGCTCGTGATCGAGGACCTCCACTGGGTCGATGCCGCGACCCTCGTGCTGCTGCGGTTCCTGCTGCGGTCGCTCGGCACCGGCCGGCTCCTCATGGTGCTCACCTACCGGACCGACGACGTCACGCGCGGCCACCCGCTG
>NZ_JBEPKA010000027.1:0-19898 GCF_040496015.1 Agromyces litoreus | reverse complement strand
AACGCCTGCCCGAGCTCGGCGCGGACGAACTCGGCCAGCTGACCATCACCGCCGCCCCCGGCGTCCTCGCCCACACCGAAACCCCCACCGGCATCTTCTGACCGGGCGCTTCGCGCCCGCCGCCGCGCTGCCGCCGCGCTCGTCAGGACGGTCGTTGCGGGTCCTGCGCGGCACGCACTCGCAGGAACCGCCGTCACGCGTGCCGTTCGTGCTGCGATCGGGGCATCCACGGTGAGTCGACCTGCTGGGCGGGCCACCCGCGGCGGCGGAGGTTCGCGGCGATCCGGCCCACGAGCTCGGCGGGACGGCGGAGATCGGCCTGCGTGACCTCCGTCACGTGATGGCCGAGCGCCTCGAGTTCCGCCTCGCGCGTGCGATCGCGCCGCCATTGGCGCAGGTCGGTCCGGTGATGATCGCCCTGGTACTCGAGGATCTCGCCGTACTCGTCGAACATCAGGTCGACCCGTGCGATGAACCGGCCGTTGCCGTCTCGCACCGTCACGTTGGCACGCGGTCGTGGGAGCCCGGCGAGCATCACGATGGCTCGCAGTTCGGACTCCTTCGGAGACTCGCTGCCCGGGTCCAGCATCTCGAGCGCGGTGGCCAGCTTGCGATGCAGACGCCGGTCGGGGTGGCGTCGCGCCGATGCGGTGAGCTGATCGATGCCGACAGCCCGAACCGCCGCATCCCCGCTTGCGACGAGCTGCGGGACATCCAGCGTCCGCGCGAGCTCGCACCAGGTGCGAGGAAGGGTCGTGACTCGGATGTCGTCCAGGCGAACGACTTCCGGCTCGATGATCCGGAGGCTGCGCGCCACCACCCCTCGTCGGCGAGCCGCGCGCATCGGCGCGGGTACCGCGAGCTCCAGTCGCCCTGCGAGGGCTCCGGGGATGGGCAGGCCGTGCAACAGCGCGGCGCTCGTGCCGGTGGCGAAGGCGCGCGGGTGCAGCACGGCGAGCACCGTTCGGGTGCGTTCGGCACTCGAGTGGTCCAAGGGAATCCGTGCACCCCGCGTCGGGGCCACCAGGTCAGATGCGCGGAGCCGGGACGCCGTCACGCCCGCATCCCGTGCGCGCTGCACCGTGAATCCGTTCGACCGCAGGTCGTCGGGAAGCGGGGCTCGTCGCGTCATCCGTCGAGCGTCGCCGCTCCCGCACGCCTCGTGGCCGCGATCCCTGCTCGCGGCTCCGGTCGAGCCTTCATCCGGCCAGTGGAGGACGGCCCCGCCGCCCCGCACCACCCGGGCCGGCCGCTCGTCAGGACGGTCGTTGCGGGTGCAACGCGCCTGAGACCCGCAACGACTGTCGTCACGGGGCGGTCTCGCCGGCACGGGGACGGGCGCGCGAGCGCGCCGCCGGGGGCCTAGGCTGAGGTGGCGGTCGCGACGCGGCGACCGTCGTCCCGCAAGCCCCACGAGGAGCACGATGAGCGAGCAGACCCCGCAGACCGACGCGCCGCAGATCTACAAGGGCCTGGCCGGCGTCCACGTCGACTACACCGCGATCTCGAAGGTGAACCCCGAGACGAACTCGCTGCTCTACCGCGGCTACCCGGTGCAGGAGCTCGCGGCATCGGTGACCTTCGAGGAGGTCGCCTACCTGCTCTGGAACGGCGAGCTGCCCGACGACGCGCAGCTCGCGGAGTTCGAGGAGCTGGAGCGAAGCCACCGGGGCCTCGACCACGAGGTCAAGCGGATCATCGACGAGCTGCCGCTCACCGCGCACCCCATGGACGTCGTGCGCACCGCGATCAGCGTGATCGGCGCGAGCGACCCCGCGACCCCCGACGACTCGCGCGAGGCGAACCTCGAGAAGTCGATCCGGCTGTTCGCGAAGCTCCCGTCGATCGTCACCTACGACCAGCGCCGACGTCACGAGCTCGACTTCGTCGAGCCGAACAACGACCTCGGCTACTCGGCCAACTTCCTCTGGCAGGCGTTCGGCGAGACGCCCGAGCTCGCGGTCGTGAACGCGTTCGACACGTCGATGATCCTGTACGCGGAGCACTCGTTCAACGCCTCGACCTTCACCGCGCGCGTGATCGCGTCGACCCTGTCCGACCTCTACTCGGCGATCACGGGCGCCGTCGGCGCCCTCAAGGGCCCGCTCCACGGCGGCGCCAACGAGGCCGTCATGCACGCGTTCGACGAGATCGGCATGGGAGACGGCTCGTCCGAGCGGGCGGTGGAGTGGCTGGATGCCGCGCTGGCCGAGAAGCGCAAGATCATGGGCTTCGGCCACCGCGTGTACAAGCACGGCGACTCGCGCGTGCCGACGATGCGCGATGCGCTCGAGCGGATGGTCGAGCACTACGACCGCCCGGACATCCTCGACCTGTACTCGGCGCTCGAGGAGGCGATGGACGAGCGCAAGGGCATCAAGCCGAACCTCGACTACCCGGCGGGCCCGACCTACCACCTGATGGGCTTCGACACGGAGACCTTCACGCCGCTCTTCGTGGCCAGCCGGGTCACCGGGTGGACGGCGCACGTCATGGAGCAGCTCGGCTCGAACGCGCTCATCCGTCCGCTGTCGGTGTACGACGGCCCGGGTGAGCGTCACGTGCCGGCCAAGGGCAACGCGTCCGGCGAGGGCTGAGCCGCGGCGGGGGCGGCCCGCCGATCGCCGACGGCTTCGCGCCGACCGACAACGCCACGCCGCGGCGCCCGCCGTCGCACTGTGCGCGCCCACGAACGTGCGGATGTCCACGATGGTTCGCCAATATCCTCGTTGACCATGCACATGCTCTTCCGGACGCTGCTCCACGTGCTGTTCCTGGCCCGGCGCAAGCCCGACCTCGGCCACTGGGACATCGCACGCACCCGGTTCATCACCCTGCCGACCGATCTCGACATCAACCGGCACATGAACAACGGCGTGTACTTCTCGATCATGGACGTCGCCCGGTTCGACATGCTCGTGCGCAACGGCGTCTTCGGCATGATGCGCGAGCGCGGCTGGTACCCGGTCGTGGCGAGCGAGACGATCACGTTCCGCAAGTCGCTGAAGCTGTGGCAGCGGTTCACGATCGAGTCCCGACTGCTCGGCTACGACGAGCGCGCCGTGTACGTCGAGCACCGGGTCGTCCGGCCCGGCGCCGACGGCGAGCCCGAGGTCTACGTCCGTGCGTTCATCCGCGCTCGGTTCCTGCGGAACGAGGGCGGCACCGTCCCGGTCTCCGAGCTCATCGAGACGTTCGGCGCACCGCCCGCCGACGACGAGCTGCCCGAGTGGATCGTGCGCTGGGGCGAGGACGTCGCGCTGCCGTCGACCCGCTCGGCGGCGCCGTCGGTCTGGGGCTGACGCCCGCGGCACGCGCTGCGCGACGCACGCGGCGACGCACGCCGCGACGCTAGGAGCGCGCCTTCATCGGGACGACGACCTCCTTGATGATGAGCAGGATGCCCGCGGCGACCGGGATGGCGACGAGCGCGCCGCCGAGGCCCGCGAGCGTGCCGCCGGCGAGGGCCGCGATGAGCACGATGGAGCCGGGCACCTGGACGGCCCGGCTCATCACGCGCGGGGTCAGGATGTACGCCTCCACCTGCATGTAGATCAGCATGGCGACGAGCACGATCACCGCGGCCGTCGGCGAGACGAAGAGGGCGATGACCGTCATGAACACGGTCGTCAGGACGGTTCCGATGAGCGGGATGAGCGTGATGAAGAACGCGGCGACCGCGATCACGAGCGCGAACGGCACGCCGACGAGCACGAGCAGGATGAGGCTGTAGGTGGCGTTCAGGAACGCGAGCACGACCATGCCGCTGAGGTAGCGTCCGACGTTCTGCATGATCCGCTCGGCGTAGTCGACGACGCGCTCGCGGTGCGAGGCCGAGATCAGCGTGTAGATCGCGGCCTTGGACGAGTCGAGGGTGGCCATGAAGTAGATGGTCAGGATGAAGACGAAGAACGCCGTGGAGATGCCGCCGATGATGGCGAAGCCGACGTCGAGCGCGCCGCCGCCGACGGTGGCCCACGTGTTCGGGTCGGTGACGGTGTCGACGAACCACTGGTACACGTTCGCGAGGAGCCCGTCGGAGTCGCCGGAGAGCTGCTTGAACCAGTCCTGGTCCTGCATGTTCGCATAGAGCTCGGGGAGCGACCGGATGAACTCCGCCGCCTGCGTGATGACGAGCGGGAGCACCAGCCAGAGCATGCCGCCGATCACGAGCACGAAGATGATGATGACCGTCACGATCGCCCAGCCGCGCTTCATCCCGCGGCGCTGGAACCAGCGCACAAGCGGGTCGAGGCCGAGGGTGACGAACACGGCGGCGAACACCGAGAAGACGACGCCGGCGAGGCTGATCAGCATGCTCGCCAGGGCGAGCGTGACGAGGACGCCGGCCGAGACGACGATGCCCCACGTGAACGGGTGGTTCGCCATCATGCCGCCGGGCTCGCGGACGGGGGACCCTGGTTGCCGCGGGGTCTCGGTCGTGCGAGCCCGTCGTTGGATGGCCTTCACGCGCGTCAGCCTAGACCCGCGCCCGAATCCGCCGCGGGACTCTCGGCCCGCGCGTCCGCTACCGTCCGGTCGGGTCGGGGGCGATCGCGCCCTCGGGCACGTGGAGGGCGCGGTAGGTGTCGACCAGGCCGGGGTCGTAGGCCGACCATTCTGGCATCGACCCGTGGCTGCGCACGGCGGAGAACCGGTCGAGGTAGTAATCCCATCCGGGTCCGGCCGAGGTCGCGTCGGCGGGCGTGCGCAGTCGCTGGCCGAGGGTGAGGGTGGTCATGCCGCCCGCCTCGCGCAGGTGGCAGAACACCCGTACCGACAGGTCGCCCTCGCCGATGTCGGCCCGGAAGCCGTGCGGCGCATCGCACTCGAGGATCGACGTGTTCTGCCACTCGGCGTCTTCGCCCGCCATCCGGAACCGCACGGCGCCCGTCGATGGGGTGCCCGTGTACGTGCCGATCCACGCCTGCATCGCCGACGGATTGGTCAGGGTGAACCAGACCTCCTCGATCGGGGAGTGGTAGAGCCGGTCGAACTGGAGGTAGAGGCCGTCGTCCTTGCGAACGTAGTGGCCGGTCGCCCGAGTGATGGTCATCGTCGCCCCCTGCGCGTCGTCCTGTCCTTCAGGCTAATCCGGGCGTGGTCGGAGGGCTAGAGTGGCGCGCATGAGCAACCGGGCTTCCTCGCAGCAGTCCCACGACGAGCACACGCTCCAGATCGGCGACCGCCACAGCGGATTGTGGGGGTGGTTCAGCGGCATCATCGTGTTCGCGCTGATCGCGGTCCCGCTGAGCGCCGCGTTCGCCTTCGCCACGAACCCCGGCACGCAGCAGCTCTTCGCGGGCCGGCTCTCCGACGCGACGACGGGCGGCTACCAGGCGTTCTGGTGGGTGGTGACGCTGCTGCTGCTCGCCCTGCCCGTGCTCGTGGGCTACGGCGTGGCCCGCATGTCGGGCCGTGCGCTCGTCATCGTCGGCGCCGTCGTGGCCCTGTTCGTCGTCGCGATCATGATCCTCGGCCAGCTCTTCGTCTTCTAGCCGGGACGGCGCCGCCGCGGCGCGGCGACGCGCTCTGCCCTCGGCGGCCTCGAGCACGGCCATCGCGGCGTTGTGCCCGCCGATGCCGCTGACCGCGCCGCCGCGCACCGCGCCGGAACCGCAGACGACGATCCGCGGATGTCTCGTCGCGACGCCCCAGCGCTCGGCCGGCGTCGCCAGGGGCGCGCCCGGCTCCGCCCACGGCCACGAGAGCGGCCCGTGGAAGATGTCGCCGCCCGGCATGTTGAGCGCGTGCTCGAGGTCGCGGGTCGTCTTGACCTCGATGCAGGGCATCCCGTCGGCGTCGGCGGCGATCACGTCCGCGATCGGCTCGCCGAGCACCGAGTCGAGCGACGCCAGAACCGCGTCGCGGAGGCGGTCGCGCAGCTCGTCGTTGCCGATCGCGTCGACGAGCCGGTCCGGCACGTGCAGTCCGAACACGGTCAGGGTCTGCGCGTCGGAGTCGGCGAGTTCCGGGCCGAGGATGCTCCGGTCGCTCAGCGTGTGGCAGTAGATCTCGCAGGGCAGCGGGTCGGGGACCTCGCCGCTCGCGGCGCGACGGTAGGCCTGCGCGAGCTGGGTGCCGAGCTCGTTGATGTGGAACGTGCCCGCGAACGCGTGCTCGGGCGCGACCCGGTCATCGGCGAGGCGCGGGAGGCGCGTGAGCAGCAGGTTCACCTTCACCTGCGCCCCCTCCGGGAGGACGGCGCGGGCGAGGCGGCGCTCGGCCCCGGCGTCGAGCGGCACGCGGTCGTCGCCGGACGGTCGCTCGTCGCGCGGGGCGATGCCCGCGGCATCCGTTCCGCCGCCCGGCTCGGCGCCGGTCGCGCCGCCCGCGCCCACGAGCGCCGGCGCTCGCCGGTCGGCGGCGGCCGCGACGAGGCGCTCGAGCACCGCCGGCGCGACCCCCGCCAGCACGGTGCGGGCGCGCGTCGTCCATTCCACGTCGCCCTCGCGCCAGTGCACCTCGCCGGACCCACCGTCGATCGAGACGACCTCGGCCTCGGTGCGCAGCACGGCGCCCGCATCGCGCGCGGCCCGCGCGAGCTCGCCGGAGACGGCGCCCATGCCGCCGACCGGCACGTCCCAGTCGCCGGAGCCGCCGCCGATGACGTGGTACAGGAAGCAGCGGTTCGCGGCGAGCGACGGGTCGTCGAGGTCGGTGAACGTACCGATGAGGCCGTCGGTCGCGACGACGCCGCGCACGAGGTCGTCGGTGAACCGCGCGTCGATCGTCTCGCCGAGGGGCTGCTCGACGAACGCCCGCCAGACGCGGTCGTCGCCGACGAGCGTGCGGGCCTCGTCCCTGGTCGGGAGCGGTTCGGTGAGGGTCGGGAAGAGCGCCCGCGCGACGTGCTCGGTGTCGGCGTACAGCTCGCGCCACGCGTCGGCGTCGTCGGCCGCGCCGACCCGGTCGAATGCGTCGCGAGCGGCCGCGGCATCCGCTTCGACGTCGACGAGGAGCCCGCGCGACGGGTCGCGCGGGTCGGGCGTGTAGGAGGAGAAGCGACGGCGGACGAGGCGGATGTCGAGGCCGAGGTCGTCCACGATGCGGCGGGGGAGCAGGCTCACGAGGTAGGAGTACCGGCTCAGGCGGGCGTCGACGCCGGGGAACGCCTCGGCCGAGACCGCGGCGCCGCCGAGGTGATCGTCGCGTTCCAGCAGCAGCACGCGCCGCCCGGCGCGAGCGAGGTAGGCGGCCGCGGTCAGGCCGTTGTGGCCGCCGCCGACGACGACGACGTCCTGTTCGGGTGCGCCGGCGGGCAGGGGCGGTCCGGCAGGGTGCGCATCGGTGGGCATCCCCCGAGCGTAGACGAGGGTGCCGTCCACTGCCGGGCGGTACCGCGACGCGTGAGCGGCGGGATCAGCCGCTGCGCTCGAGCGTCCCGATCGGCGACCCGTCGGCGCCGAGGATCGTCATGGTGTCGTCCGCGACATCCGCCGCGCTCATGCCCGAGAGCCAGTCGTCGACGCCGTCGCACGCCTTCCGGGTCGTCGCGACGTTCTCGAACTCGACCTGGTCGGCCTCGTTCACCGACCAGGTGCCGGTGAGCTGGTTGCAGCCGTCGGTGCCCGAGACGTCACCGCCCTCGTCGAGCGTGAGGGATGGCGAGCCCTGCGCCGATGCATCGCCCCACGTGCCGGTCGGATCGATGTCGCCCCCGGTGTCCTCGCCGGAGACCCCGCTGCATCCCGTGAACGCGAGCGAGGCCGCCAGCACCCCCATGCCGATGACGAGCCTGTACCTGCTGGTCATGGTCGCAGCGTAGTCCGGCGTGGCCGGTGCCGTCACCTCGCGCAGCCGGGCGCGGCGGATCCGCGTCAGTCGTGGGTGGGCGGCGGTTCGCTGCGGGCGGCGGCGCGAGCGAGCGCGTCCCGGGCGGCGACCACGGCCGGTCGGCGGGCCGCGGCCCGCCTCGTGGAGGAGAAGACCTCGCGGTGCGGATCGCCGGGCAGGCTCGCGAGCTGCACGCTCGCGCGTTCCCCGGCCCACACGAGGTCGGGGATCAGCCCGACCGCGTTGCCGGAGCGGATGAGGCGGATGTGCGCCATGAGGTCGGCGGTCTCGAAGCGCACGTCGGGTTCGAACCCGGCCTGGCGGCAGAGCTGCTCGGCCCATTCGCGCGAGGCGGTGCCGCGGGGCTCGAGCACCCAGGGGCGGTCGGCGGCGGCCGCGAGCCCGTCGTCGACGACGAGGCGCAGCAGGTCGGTCGGGGCGTCCTGCGGCAGCGCCGCGGCGATGGGATCGCTGCGGCGGAGCCCGCGTCGGCGCGCGGACGGATGCGGCGGCAGGCCGAGCCGGATCGCGTCGCGCGCCAGGGGCACCCGGTCGAGCTCGGGGTGCAGGGGCCGGGTGTGCCCGGGGTACTGCTCGGCGATGACGAGGTCGAAGTCGCGCGCGGCCACGTCGAACAGCGCGATCTCGGGTTCGCGCTCGGTGACCTCGACGCGCAGCGACGGGTGCTCGGCGGCGAGCAGCGTGAGCGCCTGCGGCACGACCGCGTGCGCCGCGGACTGGAAGACCGCGATCCGGACGGTGCCGCCGACCGTCGTGAGCGATCGCGCGACGTCGGCCTCGGCCTCCTCGAGGCGTTCGAGGACGGCCTGGGCGTGGCCGACCAGCAGTTCGGCCTGCGGGGTGAGCTGCACCCGTCGGCCCACCTGCACGAGCAGCGGCACGCCGGCCTCCTTCTCGAGCTGGCTGAGCTGCTGCGAGACCGACGAGGGACTGTACGAGAGGGCCTCGGCGACCGCGGTGAGCGTGCCGCGCTGGCTGAGTTCGACGAGGAGGCGGAGGCGTCGGACGTCGAGCATGTGCGGCCTCCTCTCGCGTCATCCGGTGGTCGTTCGGCGCGGCGGGCGGGACGGCGGCCGAATGTTCGGGAAACATGAACAGTATGCATCGGATTCATTCGCTGTACTGAACGGAAAGCGAGGCGCACACTGGAGGTGCCGGGCGTGCACCACCCCCGCGCGCCCACCCCGAGACCGAAGGACATCGCAGTCGTGAGCACTTCGAAGCTGATCGCGGACGTCGTCCCCGACACCGACCACGTCATCGCGCTCGTCGAGCGCTGGCTCGCCGAGAGCGAGCACCACCCCGTCGACCCCGCAGCGCAGCGGCTCGCCGGCGTGCTGAAGGACCCGAACGGCCTGGCCTTCACCGTCGGCTTCGTCGACGGCGTCATGCGCCCCGAGGACCTCGGCGTCGCCGGCCGCAACCTCGCCGAGGTCGCGAAGCTGACGCCGAAGTTCCTGCCCGCCTACCTCAAGGCCGCCATCCGCCTCGGCGGCGCGATGGCCCCCGCGTTCCCCTGGCTGGTGATCCCGATCGCCCGCCGCGTGCTGCGTGCGATGGTCGGTCACCTCGTGCTCGACGCCACGCCGGCCAAGCTCGGCCCGGCGATCGCGAAGCTCCGCGAGACCGGCAACCGCCTGAACCTCAACCTGCTCGGCGAGGCCGTGCTCGGCGAGCACGAGGCCGACCGCCGCCTGCAGGGCACCTACGACTTCCTCGCGCGCGAGGACGTCGACTACGTCTCGATCAAGGTGTCGAGCGTCGTCAGCCAGCTCTCGATGTGGTCGTTCGACGAGGCCGTCGAGAAGGTCACCGCGAAGCTCACGCCGCTGTACGAACTCGCGGCGAAGGGCGCGGCCGAGGGCCGGGCGAAGTTCATCAACCTCGACATGGAGGAGTACCGCGACCTCGACCTCACGATCGCGGTCTTCAAGCGGGTCCTCGACCAGCCGCAGCTCCAGCAGCTCGAGGCCGGCATCGTGCTCCAGACCTACCTGCCCGACGCGCTCGGTGCGATGCAGGAGCTCACCGAGTGGGCGCTCGCCCGCCGTGCCGCCGGCGGCGCGCCGATCAAGGTCCGCGTCGTCAAGGGCGCCAACCTCGCCATGGAGCACGTCGACGCCGCCATCCACGACTGGCCGCTCGCGACGTACGACGTCAAGCAGGACTCCGACACCAACTACAAGCGCGTGCTGCACTGGTCGATGACGCCCGAGCGCATCGACGCCGTGAAGCTCGGCGTCGCCGGCCACAACCTCTTCGACGTCGCCCACGCGTACCTCACCGCGAAGGAGCGCGGCGTCGACCACGGCGTCGAGTTCGAGATGCTGCTCGGCATGGCGACCGGCCAGGCCGAGGCCGTCCGCGGAGACGTCGGGCGCCTGCTGCTCTACACGCCCGTCGTGAACCCGACCGAGTTCGACGTGGCGATCGCCTACCTGATCCGCCGCCTCGAGGAGAACGCGAGCCAGGACAACTTCATGTCGGCCGTGTTCGAGCTCTCGACGCACCGCGGCCTGTTCGAGCGCGAGCGCGACCGCTACCTGCGCTCGCTCGCCGCACTCGAGGGCGAGGACGCCGACGCCCCCGCCCCGGCGCCGAACCGCACCCAGAACCGACGCACCGAGTGGGACGAGCGCGACGTCGCCGATCTCAGCAGCACGGTGACCGGCGCCCCGGCACCGGGCGACGAGCACGAGGGCTCGCTCACGAGCGTCGTGCTCGGCATCACCCGCGGCTCCGGTGCCGACGGGCTCGTGACCGACGACGAGGTCGCCGCGCTGTCCGGCCCCGGCGTCACCCCCGGGTTCCGCAACGAGGCCGACACCGACCCGGCGCTCGCCGCCAACCGCGACTGGGGCCGCCGCATCCTCGAGCGCGTGCCCACCTCGACCCTCGGCGTCGACATCCTCCGGGCGAACCGGATCGAGACGGCCGACGAGCTCGAGCAGCTCATGGCGGCCGTGACCGAGCGCGCCGCGGCCTGGGGCGCGCTCCCCGGCGACGAGCGCGCGGCGGTGCTGCACCGTGCGGGGCTCGCGCTCGCCGCGAACCGCGACCGCCTCATCGAGGTCATGGCCGCCGAGACCGGCAAGACGATCGCCGAGGCCGACCCCGAGATCAGCGAGGCCATCGACTTCGCGCACTACTACGCCGAGCGCGCCCGCGAGCTCGACCACGTGCAGGGCGCGCGCTTCGTGCCCTCGAAGCTGACCGTCGTCACCCCGCCGTGGAACTTCCCGGTCGCGATCCCGGCGGGCGGCGTGCTCGCCGCGCTCGCCGCGGGCTCGGGCGTGATCATCAAGCCCGCCAAGCTCTCGCAGCGCTCGGGCGCCATCATGGTCGAGGCGCTCTGGGAGGCCGGCATCCCGAAGGACCTGCTGGCGCTCGTCGACCTCGGCTCGCGCGAACTCGGCACCAAGCTCGTCTCCGACGAGAAGGTCGACCGCGTCATCCTCACCGGCGCGTACGAGACCGCGGAGCTGTTCCGGTCGTTCCGCAAGGACCTGCCCCTGCTCGCCGAGACGAGCGGCAAGAACGCGATCATCGTCACGCCCTCGGCCGACCTCGACCTCGCGGCGTCCGACGTCGTCAAGAGCGCGTTCGGCCACGCCGGCCAGAAGTGCTCGGCCGCCTCGCTCGTGATCCTCGTCGGCTCGGTCGCGAAGTCCGAGCGGTTCCGCCGCCAGCTCGTGGATGCCGCGACGAGCCTCCGCGTCGGCTGGCCCGAGCACCCGGCGAGCCAGATGGGCCCGATCGTCGAGCCCGCGAACGGCAAGCTCCTGCACGCTCTCACGACGCTCGGCGCCGACGAGGAGTGGCTCGTCGAGCCGCGTCAGCTCGACGAGACCGGGCGGCTCTGGTCGCCCGGCATCCGCGCGAACGTGAAGCCCGGCTCGTACTTCCACCTGACCGAGTTCTTCGGCCCGGTGCTCGGCATCATGCACGCGAAGGACCTCGACGAGGCCATCCGGTTCCAGAACGCCGTCGATTTCGGCCTCACCGCCGGACTGCACTCGCTCGACTCCGAGGAGCTCGCGACCTGGCTCGACCGCGTCGAGGCCGGCAACCTCTACGTCAACCGGGGCATCACCGGTGCGATCGTGCAGCGCCAGCCGTTCGGCGGCTGGAAGCGCTCCGCGGTGGGCGCGGGCGCCAAGGCCGGCGGCCCGAACTACCTGTTCGGCCTCGGCGACTGGGCGGCCGACGAGGCCGCGCCGAGCCGCTCGCTGCACCTGCGCGGGCTCGAGCGCCGCGTCGGCGACCTCATCGAGGCGTCGCAGTCCTCGCTCGAGTACGAGGCGTTCGAGGTGCTGCGTCGCTCGGCGCTCAGCGACGCGGTCGCCTGGGCCGACGAGTACGGCACCGTCAAGGACGTCTCGGGCCTCGGCGTCGAGCGGAACCTGTTCCGCTACCTGCCGCTCCCCGTGACCATCCGCGTGAGCGAGGACGCGACGCTGGCCGACGGGCTCCGCGTCATCGCCGCCGGCCTGCTCGCGCGGTCGCCGCTGTCGATCTCGACCGCGCACGAGCTGCCGAAGGGCGTGCGGGCACTGCTCGCCGCCCGCGAGGTCCGCGTCGTCCGCGAGGGCGATGGCGGCTGGATCACCCGAGCGGGGAAGGGCGAGGTCACCGGCCGCGTGCGCCTCGTGGGCGGGTCGGCGTCGGCGCTCGCCGAGGCGACCGGCGGCACGCCGGACCTCGCGGTCTGGTCGCACGCGGTGACCCCGTCGGGCCGCGTCGAGCTGCTGCCGTTCCTGCACGAGCAGGCGATCTCGATCACCAACCACCGCTTCGGCAACCCGACGACGATCTCGGACGATTTCATCTAGGGCTCCGGGCACGGGTGCCACGAGGGGCGGTCGCGGATGCGGCCGCCCTCGCCGCCCTTGTGCCGCCCCCGAACCTGCGCTAGACACGAGGCGGGCGCTCGCGCCCGCCTGATCCATCCGCTCGTGGGCGGATCGAACCGGGGAGGGGCTGCACGTGGCATCCACCGCCGACGCGCCGGCGCCGTCGAAGCTCGGCCTTCCCGCCCTCACGGGCATGGTCGTCGGCTCGATGGTCGGGGCGGGCGTGTTCCAGTTGCCTGCGCGGTTCGCGAGCGAGACGGGCGTGTACGGCGCGCTCATCGCCTGGTCGATCGCGGGCCTCGGCATGCTGACGCTCGCGCTCGTGTTCCAGAACCTCGCCGTGCGCAAGCCGAACCTCGACAACGGGGTCTACGTGTACGCGCGCGAGGGGTTCGGGGTCTACCCGGGCTTCCTCTCCGCGGTCGGGTACTGGGCCTCGGCGTGCGCAGGGAACGCCTTCTACTGGGTGCTCATCATGACCACCCTCTCCCAGCTCTTCCCCGACCTCGCGCCGTGGCTCGGCGAGGGCGACACCTGGCCGGCATTCCTCATCTCGGTCGCGGCGGTCTGGGGCTTCTTCCTGCTGATCCGCCGCGGCGTCCGCGAGGCGGCCGCCGTGAACTTCGTCGTCACGATCGCGAAGCTCGTGCCGCTCGCATTGTTCCTCGTGCTGGTGATCTTCTTCTTCGACTGGGACGTGTTCGTCGCCAACCTCGGCGGGGGAGAGGACCTCCCCGGCGGCGAGTCGCTGTTCCAGCAGGTGCAGGGCACGATGCTCATCACGGTCTTCGTGTTCCTCGGCATCGAGGGCGCGAGCGTGTACTCGCGCTACGCGCGCAAGCGCTCCGACGTGGGACGGGCGACGGTGCTGGGGTTCCTGTCCGTGCTCGCGCTCTTCGCGTCGGTCTCGATCCTCTCCTACGGCATCCTTCCGCGCACCGAGATCGCCGCGCTGCCGCAGCCGTCGGCGGGCGGCGTGCTCGAGGCCGCGGTCGGGCCATGGGGCGGCGCGTTCATCCGCGTCGGCCTCATCGTCTCGGTGCTGGGCGCCTACCTCGCCTGGCAGCTGCTCGCGGCCGACGTCGTCTTCGCGGCGGCGAAGGACCGGGACCTGCCGCGCACCTTCGCCCGGCTGAACTCGCGCGGGGTGCCCGAGCAGGCCGTGCTGTGGACGTCGATCCTCGTGACCGTCATCCTGTTCGCCGTGCAGTTCGTGCAGGACGCGCTCGACTTCACGCTCGACCTCACGGCGGCGCTCTCGCTCCTGCCCTACGCCCTCGCCAGCGCGTACGCGGTGAAGATCGCGGGGCAGCGCGACGGGTACGCGGATGTCGCGCCGGGCCGGCGCACGCGCGAGTTCGTGATCGCGGCGATCTCGACGGCCTACGCGATCTTCCTGATCTGGGCCGCGGGCACCGTCTTCCTCCTCCTCGCCTGCATCCTGCTCGCGCCCGCGACCGCGCTGTACGTCGTCGCGCGCCGTCAGCAGGGGGCGAGGGTGTTCACCACGCCCGGGCTCGTACTGTTCATCGGCATCCTGGCGTTCGCCGCGATCGGCGTGGTGCTCCTGACGACCGGAACCGTCCAGCTCTGATCCACGACCCGCGCGACCGCGCAGAGGAGGCACGCGATGACCGAGACGCCGAACGGGGTCCACTCCGAGGTCGGCCGGCTGCACAAGGTGCTCGTGTGCCGGCCGGGGCTCGGCCACGAGCGGCTGACGCCGAGCAACAGCGACGCGCTGCTGTTCGACGACGTGCTGTGGGTGCAGAACGCGCAGCGCGACCACGCCGACTTCGTGCAGCAGATGCGCGACCGCGAGGTCGAGGTCGTCGAGCTGCACGACCTGCTCGCCGAGACGCTCGCCGTGCCGGGCGCCCGCGACTGGCTGCTCGACCGCAAGATCGTCCCGACCGAGGTCGGCACGGGCCTCGTCGCCGACACCCGGGCGTTCCTCGACTCGCTCGACCACGCGACGCTCACCGAGTACCTCATCGGCGGGCTGTCGACCCGCGACCTGCCGGCGGAGTTCCGCTCGCCCGAGCTCGCGCTCGTGCGCGACTCGGCGGGCGTCACCGAATACCTCATGCCGCCGCTGCCGAACACGATCTACACGCGCGACACGACGTGCTGGATCTACGGCGGCCTGACCCTGAACCCGCTGTACTGGCCGGCCCGGCATGCCGAGACGATGCTGATGAAGACGATCTACGACTTCCACCCCGACTACACGGGCAGCACGATCTGGTGGGGCGACCCCGAGCAGGACTGGGGCCAGGCCACGCTCGAGGGCGGTGACGTCATGCCGGTCGGCAACGGCGTCGTGCTCATCGGCATGAGCGAGCGCACCTCGCGGCAGGCGATCACGGCCGTCGCGTCGCGCCTGTTCGAGCAGGGCGCCGCGGAGCGGGTCGTCGTCGCGGGCATGCCCAAGCTCCGCGCCGCGATGCACCTCGACACGGTCTTCACGTTCGCCGACCGCGACGTCGTGACGTACTACCCCGACATCGTCGACGGCATCCACACGTTCTCGCTCCGACCCGACGGCGACGGCGGCATCGAGGTCGCCGAGGAGCGCGGGACGTTCATCGAGGTCGTCGCCGAGTCGCTCGGCCTCGCGAAGCTCCGCGCGGTCGAACCGGGCGGCGGATGGTACGCGGGCGAGCGCCAGCAATGGGACAGCGGCAACAACGCGGTCGCCGTCGAGCCCGGCGTCGTGTTCACGTACGACCGGAACACGTACACCAACGCGCTGCTGCGCGACGCGGGGGTCGAGGTCATCGAGATCGTGGGTGCCGAGCTCGGGCGCGGGCGCGGCGGTGGGCACTGCATGACCTGCCCGATCTCGCGCGACCCGGTCGACTACTGAGCGATGGCCGTCCATGCGCCCATCGTGACGCTGACGATGAATCCCGCGCTCGACGTGTCGAGCACGGCCGATCGCGTCGTGCCCGAGCACAAGCTGCGCTGCGGGCCGAGCCGGTTCGATCCGGGCGGCGGTGGCGTGAACGTCAGCCGCGCCATCCGGAACCTCGGCGGGAGCTCGATCGCCGTCTACCCGCTCGGCGGGCCCACCGGGCAGGCGTACCGCGGGTTCATCGAGTCGGCCGGGCTCGTGGCCAGGGTCATCACGATCGCGGGCAACACCCGCGAGAGCTTCACCGTGGACGAGCGTTCGACGGGCGAGCAGTTCCGGTTCGTGCTGCAGGGTCCGACGATGCGCGAGCCCGAGTGGCGCGCGTGCCTCTCGGTCGTCGCCGACGAACTGCCGGTCGGCGGGTACCTCGTCGCCAGCGGCAGCCTGCCTCCGGGCGTGCCGGACGACTTCCTCGCGATGCTCGCCGAGGTCGCGGCCGACCACGACGTGCGGCTGGTCGTGGATGCCTCGGGGCCGCCGCTGCGGCGTGCGCTCGAGGCCGGGGTCTTCCTCATCAAGCCCAGCCGTGACGAGCTCGCCGAACTGGTCGGCGCCGAGGGCGAGCTCGAGGAGGTCGAGCTCGTCGAGGCCGCGAGGGTGCTCGTCGCGGCGGGGCGGGCGGAGGTCGTCGCACTCACGCTCGGCGCCCGCGGCGCGGTGCTCGTGACGGTCGACGCGGTGCTCCGCCTGCCCACGCCGCGGGTGCGCGTCGCGAGCGCGGTCGGCGCCGGCGACGCCTTCCTCGGGGGCCTCGTGCTGCGGCTCGCACAGGGGCGTCCGATCGACGAGGCGTTCCGCACCGCGGTCGCTGCGGGCAGCGCGACGGCGATGCAGCCGGCCACCGAGCTGTGTCGTCCCGAGGACGTCGCCCGGTTGGAGGCCGACCTCGGTGCGGCATCCTGAACCCGGCCGGCCGGCCGGTCGGCCGGGCCCGGGGCGATGGCCGTGTTCAGAGCTCCCGGATGTAGCAGAGCATCCGGTAGTCCTCGCCCGGTTCGATGTTCAGGAACCCGTGCCGCTCGTAGAACCGCCTCGTGTCGACGTCGACCTCGTCGACGTTGATGTGCATCTCGATCGCGTCGCGCTCGCGCACCTGGTCGAGCGCCGCGACGAGCAGCCGGGTGCCGATGCCCTGATCGCGCAGCGCCGGGCGCACGTACAGCTCCTCGAGCTGGGCCAGCGGGCCGTCGCCGTACGGGGTCGGCCGCAGCGTCAGGTAGGCGAATCCGACCGGATCGCGCCGCTCGGCCAGCACGACGATCACGTCCGGCCGGGCGAGCAGGTCGCGGAAGCGCGACGCGAACGCCTCCGCCGACGGGGTGGGCGACTCGAACTCCGTGTTGAAGTCGAACAGCAGTCGGCCGGTCACGTCGGCGTCGGCCACCGTCGCCCGCCGCACCTCGATTCCCTCGGAGGAGACCATGGCGCGAGCGTAGCCGAGCAGAGCCGAGCCCGCCTCAGCGATCGACCCGCGCCTCCAGCAGGCGTCGCTCAGCATCGTTCGCCGTGAGTTCCAGGGCGCACAGGTCCTCGGCCATCGCCTCGTCCCGACGGCCGAGCTGCCGGAGCATCCGCGCGCGCACGGCGTGCCAGAGGTGGTATCCCGAGAGGGCGCTTCCGAGCGCATCCACCTCGTCCAGGGCCGCCTGCGGTCCATCGACCTCGGCGAGCGCCACCGCGCGGTTCAGCCGTACGACCGGCGAGCGGTCGTACCCCAGCAGCATGTCGTAGAGCGTGAGCACCTGGGTCCAGTCGGTGTCGCCGCCGTCGCGGGTATCGGAGTGGCATGCGGCGATCGCCGCATGCAGCTGCCATCGCCCTGGGCGTCGGAGCTCGGCCGCCTTCTGGAGTACGACCTGTGCCTCGGCGATCAGTCGGCGATCCCACCGCGCCCGGTCCTGATCGGCGAGCAGGATGAGCTCGCCATCGACGGCGCGAGCCCCCTCGCGCGCTCGATGGAACAGCAGCAGCGCGAGCAGTCCGTGCGCCTCCGCCTCGCGCGGCAGTTCGTGTGCGACGACGCGCGCGAGCCACAGGGCGTCGTCGGCGAGGTCGCGGTCCGCGGCCGCGTCGCCGCCCGCGACCAGGTGGGCCTCGCTGTACATCACGGAGACGACGGTCAGGACGATGTCCAGCCGCGCGGCCCGCTCGGATCCCTCGGGGATCCGCAGGGGGATGCCGGCGGCACCGATCTTCCGCTTCGCTCGCACGATCCGCTGCGCGACCGTCGATTCCGGGGCCAGGGTGGCTCGTGCGATCTGCGCGGTCGTGAGGCCGCAGATCGCACGGAGCGTGAGAGCGAGCTGCGCGTCCGGGGAGATCGCGGCGGGGAGGCGCCGGCGTTCATCCTGGACGGGCAGAACACCCTCCTGCAGCACGTGCAGGGTCTTCCCGGAGGGGTCACCGTCAGCACGAACATCGCCAACGGCTCGCAGACCTGGTCGTACCCGAACATCCACGGCGACACCACCGTCACCGCCGACGCTGCGGGCGCCCGCAGCCCCGTGTTCCGGTACGACCCATTCGGGCAGGCCATCGACCAGACCACCGGGCTCGCCGGCACCCTGACAGCGGACGAGGCGGGGCCGGACACGCTGCCCGGTCAGGCGGATTGGGGGTGGCTCGGGCAGCATCGCAAGCTCACCGAACACGCCGGATCCATCGCGACGATCGAGATGGGCGCCCGCCAATACGTCCCCGCCCTCGGCAGGTTCCTCGAAATCGACCCCGTCGAAGGCGGCGTCACCAACAACTACGACTACCCAGCGGACCCCGTCAACAGCTTTGACCTCAGCGGGGAAATGCAGGACTGCGGTGGGTGCGCGAATGGACGAGTACAGTCGATTGCCCGGTGTGCTGCGAGTTGCGTCGGCAAGCGCGCGACTGTAGTCGCGCGCGTCATAACAGCGATGAGCACGCGACTTTGGGCAAGTGGTGCCAAACCAATCACGGATGTGCTGCGAAGGATTCGAAACATTCCTTTAAGTGTCGTCGGGAAGTCGATCGCCGTTCTCTCCGGTGCGAAATGCAGTGCGGCACCGAACGGGCTGGAAGTTTGCGGCGATGCTCGTTGGGGATACGGTGGCGGCGGAACTGCATATGGTGAGGTATTTGTAACACCACTGCCAGCGAGCACCGCAATTCGAGACACGGGTCTGATGCGGCACGAGCAGCAGCACTCAGTTCAACAGGCAGTACTCGGCAACGATATATTTGTCCTTGCGTATTTTGGTAACATGGCGGTAGTCGGATTGGATCAATGTTCGAATGTTTTCGAAGCTAATGCGGGCTTCGCCGACGGGCATTACGATGCCTGCATATAGCGTGGCAAAGTCCCTCGCGATTGCGGGAGTTGTTCTTCTCATGAGCGGATGCGGCGAGTTGCGAGTTTCGCCGCCAGAACCAATCGCGATCCGATCCGGATCCGACGGAATTGAGGCCGTGGCATGTGTAGTCATCCACGCCACCGAAATCGAGTTTGGGGTTCGAGGCGCGAAGACTGACGACGATTGGACGATCTTCGGATCCTACTCCGGTGATGCCGTCGTCCAGCCCGGCACTGTTGTTTCCCCGTTGATGCTGCCAGATGGGTTTGACAATGGGCAGATCGCGCCGATCGAGACAGAAGGAGTCGAAGACGTGTACGTACAGATTCTAGGTATCGATAGATCGCTAACCTCATACTTTGGAGACGTGCCGTGGGACGATCTCGGGGGCGCCTGGTTCTACACGGATGGAAGTACCTCTACCACCGCATGTGCGCCCTTCCAAAATGATTAGGTAAAAGATCAATTCCCCGATCCTCAGTTGGTTGCGAAAGAAGGATCGAGGAAGGCGCATCCTGATATTGGCGGATCGAAGCCGGTAATGTCACTTGGCCTCGAGTTATGGAAGAATTCACCGCTAGTGTCGCGTTTCTGAAGTTGGTTGATGGTTCGCTTTCTTGAGGATCTGCTCCGGGGTCTTGGTCCAGACGAACGGGTGTTTGCGGTCGTTCCAGCCCGTGATGAATTGCCGGATCTTCGCGTTCAGGTCCTTCACGGACGTGAACACGCCGCGGCGGATCGCCTGCCGGTCGATGATCCCGAACCACACCTCCACGAGGTTCAGCCAGGATCCCGAGGTCGGTGTGAAATGCACGGTGAACCTCGGGTGCTTCTCGAGCCAGGCCTTCACTTCCGGTGTCTTGTGCGTGACATAGTTGTCCATCACCAGGTGCAGGTCCTGGTCTGTGATTCGGCCTGGGTTTCGTTCCTATCGGTTTCCCTGTCGGGCGGTTGCCGCCAGGCCTGATTCTTGGTCAGCGTAGTAGGCCTGCTCGACCTCGATCG
>NZ_JBEPKA010000026.1:0-20881 GCF_040496015.1 Agromyces litoreus | reverse complement strand
CCGAAGCTGCTCCTGCTCGACGAGCCGCTCTCCGCGCTGGACCGCCAGGTGCGCGCGTCGATGCAGCTGGAGCTCAAGCGCCTGCAGCACGAGGTCGGGCTCACCTTCGTGGTCGTCACGCACGACCAGGAGGAGGCCATGTCGATGGCCGATCGCATCGCGG
This sequence comes from Agromyces litoreus, assembly GCF_040496015.1. Lineage (NCBI taxonomy): Bacteria > Bacillati > Actinomycetota > Actinomycetes > Micrococcales > Microbacteriaceae > Agromyces > Agromyces litoreus. Next base: position 20,718 of record NZ_JBEPKA010000026.1, on the reverse strand, counting down.
TGCTCAACGACGGGCGGCTGGAGCAGCTCGCGAGTCCGCAGGAGCTGTACGCCGAGCCCGCGTCGCGCTTCGTGGCGGCGTTCATCGGCACGGCCAACCTGCTCGACGGCGCCGCCACCGCCGAGGGCGTCGACGTCCCCGGCATCGGCCCCGTGTCCGGCCGGCACGCGATGAGCCCGGGCTCGCCCGCGACCGCCGTGGTCCGGCCGGAGGACGTCGCGGTCGGCACCGAGGTCTCGGGCGGGCTTCGCGGCACCGTGGTCGACACGTACTTCCTCGGCGGCGCGTCGACCATCTCGGTCGAGGTGCCGGGGCTGCCCGCGCCGCTGCTGGCGAGCGTGCACGGGGCGACGCGGCTCTCACGCGGCGCCGACGTCGGGGTGGCGTTCGGCCGCGCCACCGCGGTCCCGCGCGACCCGTCGCAGCCGGCGTCGCACGGGACGACCGTCCCGACGACCGCGATCCCGGTGACGGATGCGGCGGCACCCGAGGACGGCGCCGGCGGGGGAGTCGCCGCCCCCGGCGCGTCGGGCCCGGCCGAGGCTCCCGACCCGACCAGGTCTCAGGACGTCAGCGCGTGACCCGTCGCCAGGCGCGCGTACTCGCGCAGCAGTTCGGCCGCCGCGGCGCGGTCGAGCGTGGGGTGCTTGGCCACGATGCGGTACCCGTACGCGTCCTCGAGCGCGACGAGGTTGCGGGCGATGACGATCGTCGGCTGGGCCAGTGCGAACAGCCCGCGCGCGGCGCCCTGCTCCAGGACGACCTGGTACATGCCGACCTGGCGGTCGTAGAGCGTCGTGAGCAGCGATGCCATGAGCGGGTTGCGGCCGGCGGATCCGCCGAGCTCGCACAGCAGGCGGACCTCGGTGTCGTCCGAGCCGCTGGGCAGGCCCGAGTCGATGAGGGCGAGCAGGCGCGCGACCGGGTCGTCCGGCAGCCCCTCGAGCATGCGGACGCGACCCTCGTAGAAGCGCTCCATCCCGGCGCGGTTCGCCTCGAACATGAGCTCGTCGATGTCGGGGTAGTAGTAGAGCACCGCGCCGGAGGTGAGCCCGGCCTCCTCGGCCACGCGGTTCAGGCGCGCCCCGTCTGGTCCGTGCGCCGCGATCGCGCGCTGCGCCGCCGCGAGCAGTTGGCTCCGACGTTCCTCCTGCCGCTTGGGCCTCGCCATGGTGCTCCCTCCCGAGCGGACAGATTGTCTGCACTGCCCTGCAATGTTAGCCCGAAGTGTCCGTGGAATACAGGCTTCCGGGCGTGCTGAATTCTCTATAACCTGCTGCAAAGAATCGATGAACGGAGTCGCCATGACCGACGCTCGCCGCACCTTCCTCTTCATGCCCGAGAGCGCCTACGGCCCGACCAACAACTGCATCGGCATCGCCAACGAACTCCTGAAGCAGGGCCACCGCGTGGTGTTCGCCGCGGAGCGCTCCTGGCAGGGCAAGCTCACCGCGCTCGGCTTCGAGGAGGACCTCGTCGACCTGGCCCCGGCCGAGGAGCCCGCCGGCGGCGAGGAGGTCGAGCAGGACGCCGGCCAGTTCTGGAAGGACTACATCAAGGAGGTCTCGCCCGAGTTCCGCAAGACCACGGCCGAGCAGCTCGAGACCGTGACCCTCCCGATCTGGGAGGAGCTCGTGAACGGCGCCAAGTACTGCGAACCGCAGCTGAAGGCGATCATCGCGCGGGTGCGGCCGGACGTCATCATCGAGGACAACGTGCTCGCATTCCCGGCGCTGGTCACCGCGGGCGTGCCGTTCGTGCGGATCGTCAGCTGCAACCCGCTCGAGGTGCCCGGCGAGCACATCGCCCCCGTCTTCTCGGGACTCGGGAAGGACGACCGCGCGGGCTGGGCGTCCTTCCGGGCCGAGTACGAGCGCACGCACCGCCCGCTCTGGGAATCGTTCGACGCCTGGGTCCGGGAGCAGGGCGCGCCGCCGCTGCCCGACCTCGAGTTCATCCACCGGGGCGACGCGAACCTCTACGTCTTCCCCGAGGAGCTCGACTACACCGACGATCGTCCCCTCGACGAGAGCTGGCACCGCCTCGACTCGTCGGTCCGCGAGACCGAGCAGGCGCCCGGCGACGTGCCCGCATCGTTCACCGACGGCAGCCGCCCGCTCGTCTACTTCAGCCTCGGCTCGCTCGGTTCGGCCGACGTCGAGCTCATGAAGCGGGTCATCGACGCCCTCGCCGTGCTGCCGGTCCACGTCATCGTGTCGAAGGGTCCGCTGCACGACGAGTTCGAACTCGCCGAGAACATGTGGGGGGCGGAGTTCCTGCCGCAGACCAAGCTGCTGCCGCTCGCCGACCTGGTCATCACCCACGGCGGCAACAACACCACGACCGAGGCGATGCACTTCGGCAAGCCGATGATCCTGCTGCCGTTGTTCTGGGACCAGTACGACAACGCCCAGCGCGTGGACGAGCAGGGCTACGGTCGCCGCCTCGACACGTACGGGTTCACGGCCGACGAGCTCCGCGAGGCCGTCACCGGCATCCTCGCCGATGACGCGCTCCGTGCGCGCTCCGAGGCCGCGGGAGCCGCGATCCGGGCGCGCCGCGGCGTCGCCAGGGCCGCCGAGATCATCGCCGAGGTCGGCCTGCCCGTCGGCGCCGGCGTCGACGCCGCGATCTCGGAGGGCGAGTGAGCGACACCCTCCCGGATGCGGCGGCCGCCGCGCTCGCGGACGCCGCGCCGCGGCCCTACTGGACCGACCGTCCCCAGGCGCCCGCCCCACGCCAGGCCCTCGACGGCCGGCACGAGGCCGACCTCGTCGTGGTCGGCGCCGGGTTCACCGGCCTCTGGACGGCGTGGCGGGCGCTCGAGCGCGGGGACGCGGAATCCGTGGTCGTCCTCGACGCCGAGCGGGTGGGCTACGGCGCGAGCGGCCGCAACGGCGGCTTCGTCGCGGCGTCGCTGACCCACGGGCTCGCGCACGGCACCATGGTGTGGCCCGACCAGGTCGGCGCCCTCCACGAGGAGGGGGAGCGCAACCTCGCCGACCTCGTCGCGAGCATCGAGGCCGCGGGCATCGACTGCGACCTCCGTCGCGTCGGCAAGACCACCCTCGCCGTCGAACCCTGGCAGGTCGACGGGCTGCGCGAGGCCGCCGAGCTCGGTCGCCGCCACGGCGTCGACCTCGAGCTGCAGTCGCGCGAGCAGGTGCAGGCCGACGTGCACTCGCCGACCTACCTCGCCGGGCTCCGGGACCGGGCGGGCACGGTGCTCGTCGACCCCGCCCTGCTCGCCTGGGGCATGGCCGACGAGCTCGAGCGCCGTGGTGCGCGCGTGCACGACCGGTCGCGGGCGACCGCGATCGAACGGCACGGGTCGGGCGTTCGCGTCCGGACGGACCGCGGAGCGATCCTCGCCCGCGGCGCCGTCGTCGCGACGGCGGCCTATCCGGCACCGCTTCGGCGCCTGCGGTCGTACCTGATGCCGCTGTACGACCACGTCCTCATGACCGAGCCGCTCACGGCCGGCCAGCGCGCGTCCATCGGCTGGGACGAGGGGCAGGGGCTCACCGACGCCGGCAACCAGTTCCACTACTACCGGCCGACGGCCGACGGGCGGATCCTGTTCGGCGGCTGGGACGCGGTCTACCACCGCGGCGGCCGCGTCGACGCGGCCTACGAGCAGCAGGGGGGCTCGCACGCGCTGCTCGCGCGGCACTTCGCCGAGACGTTCCCGCAGCTCGAGGGCGTGCGCTTCACGCATCGATGGGCGGGGCCGATCGACTCGACCACCCGCTTCACGGCCGCCTACGGCACCGCGCGCGGTGGCAGGATCGCGTACGCCGTGGGGCACACGGGCCTCGGCGTCGGCGCCTCGCGCTTCAGCGCCGACGTCGCGCTCGACCTGCTCCGCGGCGAGCCGACGTCTCGGCTGCGCTACGACATCGTCCGGCGCCGACCCGTGCCCGTCCCGCCGGAGCCGTTCCGGAACCCGATCATCCAGTACACCCGCCGGAGCATCCTCGCCGCCGACGCGCACGAGGGCCGGCGCAACCTCTGGCTGCGCACGCTCGACCGCTTCGGCCTCGGCTTCAACTCCTGAAAGGGCACCCCATGACCATCACCGGCACGTTCATCGGCGAGTACCGCGCCGGCACGGGCGAGGACGCCGTCATCACCGATCCCGCGACCGAGGCGGAGGTCGCGACGTACCGCGAGTCCGGGACCGCCGACGTCGACGAGGCCGCCGCGGCGGCTCGTGCCGCCCAGCCGGCCTGGGCCGCGAAGACCCCGGGGGAGCGCTCGCTCGCGCTGCTCCGGCTCGCCGACGCGATCGAGGCCGACGCGGAGCGGCTCGCGCGCCTCGAGGTCGAGGACTCGGGGAAGCCGTGGACGACGGCGTTCGACGGCGAACTGCCGTTCGCGGTCGACAACCTGCGCTTCTTCGCCGGCGCCGCCCGCTCGCTCGACGGGACCGGCGCCGGGTCGCTGTCGAACGGGTACACCTCGATCCTCACGCGACGCCCCGTGGGCGTGGTCGCCGGGATCACGCCGTGGAACTTCCCGCTCATCATGGCCGTCTGGAAGGCCGGGCCGGCGCTCGCCGCAGGCAACGCGGTGATCGTGAAGCCCGCCCCGGCGACGCCCCGCACGACGCTCCGGCTCGCGGAGCTCGCGGTGGAGGCGGGCCTGCCCGCCGGCCTGCTGAACGTGGTCACGGGCGACGCCGAGGTCGGCCAGGCGCTCGTCGCCCACCGCGAGGTCGACATGGTGAGCGTGACCGGTTCCACGCAGACCGGCAAGGCCGTCATGCGCGGCGCCGTCGAGGGCGTGAAGCGCGTGCACCTCGAGCTCGGCGGCAAGGCCCCCGTCATCGTGTTCGCCGACGCCGACCTCGGGGCGATGGCGCAGGCCGTCGCGCTCGGCGCGACCTACAACACCGGGCAGGACTGCACGGCCGCCACGCGCGTCTACCTCGAGCGCTCGGTGTTCGACGACGGGGTGGCCGCCCTCCGGCACGCGCTCGCCGGCGTGGTCGCGGGCGACCCGATGAGCGCCGACACCCACATCGGGCCGCTCATCTCGCGAGCGCACCGCGACCGCGTCGAGGGCTTCGTGACCCGCGCGGTCGCCGAGGGCGCGGAGGCGCTCGTCGGCGGCCACGCGATCGAGGGCACGGGCTCCTACTACGCGCCGACCCTGCTCGTCGGGGCGTCGCAGTCCTCCGAGATCGTCCAGGGCGAGGTGTTCGGGCCGGTGCTCGTCGCGCTCCCCTTCGACGGCGAGGCCGAGGGGGTCGCGCTCGCCAACGACAGCGCGTACGGCCTCGCCTCATCGGTCTGGACCTCGGACGTGGCGCGCGCGATGCGCGTCAGCCAGTCGCTCGACGTCGGCGTGACCTGGGTGAACGACCACCTCCCGATCGCGTCCGAGGCCCCCCACGGCGGCGTGAAGGGATCCGGGTTCGGCAAGGACATGTCGATCGAGCCGCTGCTCGACTACTCGGTGACCCGGCACCTGATGATCCGGCACGCCCCGCCGCCCGAGACGACCGGGTACCGCCCCGCCTGACGCGCGGGCCGTGCCGCTCCGGTCGCCCGCCGGGGTGCACGGGCTAGCATGCAGGCATGCAGGTGGGCGGCTCGGCCGACGCACGGCGCGCGACGCGTCGGGCGGCGACCGGCGGGGCCGCCGAGCCCGCTGCGGACGCCGCCGAGCCCGCCGACGACCGGCCGCCGCCGGCGCTGCCGCCGCGCCTGTCGTTCACGCGGATCCTCGACGGGTCCTTCTTCGTCATCGGAGGGGTTGCCGCCGTCTGGCTGGCGTGGCTCCTGCTCAACCAGTCGTTCGGCTTCGGATGGGCGGGCATCGGGTTCTTCCTCGTGTTCTGGCTCGTGCTCGCGTACCTCGTGCTTCCCCGGCTGCACCGCATCCTCACGACGATCTACGTGCCCGACTACTTCATCGGGCGCACCCGGACCAGCGACGGGCTGCTCGGCGATCCGGTGAACCTCGCGTTCGACGGGCCCGAGGCGGCCCTGCACCGCGCGATGCTCGCGGCGGGCTGGACCCGCGCCGACGACCTGACCGCGCGCTCCAGCTGGCGCATCGTGACCTCCACGCTGACCCGGCGCAGCTACGACGAGGCCCCCGTCAGCCCGTTGTTCCTGTTCGGTCGGATGCAGGACTTCGCCTACCAGCAGGAGGTCGCCGGCAACCCGGCGAAGCGCCACCACGTACGGTTCTGGCGGACGCCCGACGGATGGCTCCTGCCGGGCGGCCGTCGCGTCGACTGGCTCGCGGCGGGCACCTTCGATCGCGCCGTCGGGTTCTCATTGTTCACGCTGCAGGTGACCCACAAGATCGACGCGGACATCGACGTCGAGCGCGACCACATCGTCGACACCGTCGTCGCGGCGGATCCCGGGGTCGAGGTGGAGGTCATCCACGACTTCTCGACGGGCTACCACTCGCGCAACGGCGGGGGCGACAGCATCCGGACCGACGGCGACCTGCCCGTCGTCGTGGTGGGGGCGAGTGGGGCGGACGCCCGGGTCGCGACTCGCCGGGAGGTGCACGGCGCCTCCGGCGGCCGCGACGGCGGCGACCGGGCGGTCGGCAAGCGCAGCGCGTTCGAGTCGCCGCTGCGCCTGGCCGAGCGCCAGCCGGAGCCCGAGCGGCTGTCGCGGCCCAGCGCCACCGCGTTCGGCGCGATCGTCGTGGTGCTCCGGGTCGTCGCGGGCATCGTCTGGCTCGCCGCGCTCAGCCTCCAGTGGAACGAGTTCCTGACCGACGAGGTCGGCCTCGAGGCGGACTCGGCGACGCCGGACGAGTCGCAGCTCGCCCTGGTGGTCGTCCTGGTCGGCGGCGGGCTCGTGCTCCTCGTCCAGCTCGTCCTCGCCGTCCGCATCTGGTACGGCGGCAACCTCTCCCGCATCGTGGTGATGGTGATCTCGACGGTCACCATCACGATCGCGGCGACCGAGTCGTTCACGGGCGACACGGAGGTCACCGTGCGCACCACGCTCGTGACCCTGGCGCTCGACATCCTGGTGCTGCTCGCGCTGTCGAGCCGCGCCGCTCGGGCGTTCGCACGGCAGGGTGGGGGACGTTCGGCGGGTGCCGCGACGAGCGGTCGCCGCTAGCATCCGAGCATGGGCGTCCCGCTCGCCCGACGACTGCGCCGCACCGCCCTCGCCGCGGTGCTGGCGATGGCGATGCTCGCGCTCGGCGGCTGCGTGCAGTTCTACGAGGACGAGCTCGACCCCGCACTCATCCGGGAGCTCGAGCGGCAGTTCGGGACGGACGGCGACCGCGCCGCCGTCGCGGTGCTCTCCGGCGACCGGCTGCGCACGGGATACCTCGAGGCGGACGATCAGACCGTGTTCGAGGTCGGATCGGTGACCAAGCTCCTGACCGGCCTCCTGCTGCCGATGGCGGTCGAGGCGGGCGAGGTCCGGCTCGACGACCCGGTCGGCGCCTACCTCGCGCTGGGCGACTCGCCGGTCGCGGAGGCCACGCTCGAGGAGCTGGCGACGCACCGCTCCGGGCTGCCGCTCACCGTGGGCGACGAGGCGACGCGGATCGAGATCCGCGACGCCTGGACCTTCGGGGGCGCCCCCTTCCACGCCTCCGTGGACGAGCTCCTCGAGCTCGCCCGTGCCCAACCCGCCGAACCGACCTCACGTGCCGTGTACAGCATGCTCGGCCCCGCGCTGCTGGGGCACGCGCTCGCCGCGGCGGCGGGCACCGACTACGCGACGCTGGTCCGCGAGCGACTGCTCGAACCGCTCGGCATGGACGGCGCCTCGCTCCCGACGGGGGACGCCGACCTCTCGCCCGAGATCGCGGCCGGCCACGCCCGGGACCACCGGCCCGCGGCGCACTGGGCCGACACCGGGTGGGCCCCGTCCGTCGGGCTGCATGCGACGCTGCCGGACCTCATCGCGCTCGCCCGTGCCGTGCTCTCGGGGGGACTCGGCGAGAGCCCGGCGCTCGATCCGGTCGCCGACGGGCCGAACTCGCAGCAGCAGATGGGCTACCTGTGGTTCCTCGCCCGGAACGGCGAGCGCACGCTCGTCGGCACGCGCGCGACCACGGGCGGTTTCGCCGCCGTGTTCTTCGTCGACCGGGACGCCGGCGAGGCCGTCATCGTCCTCGCCAACGAGGCGCGACAGCTCGACGCCTTCGCGACGCGGGTGCTCGACGGGAGTGCGGGAGCGGCGGGATGGTTCGCCGGCGACCCGTGAGAGGCCCCTGCCGACGGGACGCGATCGCGGCTAGCCTGACCGCGTGAGGCGGGCCGGCGCGGTCGGGGGAGCGGTCCTCGTGGGGACCCTCATCCTGATCGTGCTCGTGTTCGCGGCGATCCGGGTCGTCACGGACGTGCCGCACCTCGTCGCCGGGACGCGGCCCGCGCCCGGCACGTTCGAGGAGCGCTACGTCGCGCACCCCGTGGTCGCGTACGCCCACATCCTCCCGGGGGTGCTCTACCTCCTCGGCGCACCGCTGCAGCTGTGGCGACGGTTCCGAGAGCGGCACTTCCGCCTCCATCGCGCGCTGGGCCGTGCGGTCCTCGTCGCGGGACTGCTGAGCGGCGTGTTCGCCCTGGCGTTCGGGATCCCGTTCTCGTTCGGCGGCCCGGTGCAGGCGGCGGCGACGGCGGTGTTCGCCGGGTGGTTCGCCGTCGCGCTCACCGCGGCGTACGCCGCCATCCGGCGGCGCGACATCCGGATGCACCGGCGCTGGATGATCCGCGCGTTCGCCGTCGGGCTCGGCGTCGGCACCATCCGGATCTGGATCGCGCTCCTGTCCGGGGTCGGCCCGATGTCGATGGCCGACAGCTTCGCGCCCGCGTTCTGGCTCGGGCTGTCGATCCACGTCGCGGCCGGCGAGGCGTGGCTGCTCTGGCGCCCCGAGGCGGACGGGCGGACGCGGGCGGCGCGAGCCCGGGCCGCCGCCTGAGGAGACGGGACGGTCAGGCGGGCGCGTGCTGGCGACACGTGGCCGGGGCGCACGCCTCGCAGCGCACCAACTGCGCACGGCACGAGGCGTCCGTGCAGTTCACCGTCCGGTTCGTCGGCGCCCCGCAGCCCTCGCAGGTCCCGACGACGCTCGCGTGGTCGCTGAAGTCGACCGAGCCGCGGCCGTCGAACACGTAGAGCGAGCCCTCCCAGAGCCCGTCGTCGCCGAAGCGCTCGCCGTAGCGGACGATCCCGCCCTCGAGCTGGTAGACCTCGCCGAAGCCCCGATTCGCCATGAGGCTGGAGAGCACCTCGCAGCGGATGCCGCCGGTGCAGTACGTGACGACCGGCCGGCCCTTGAGGTGGTCGAACGCGCCCGAGTCGAGGAGGCCGACGAAGTCGCGCGTGGTGTCCGTCGGCGGCACGATCGCACCGCGGAAGCGGCCGATCGCCGCCTCGATCGCGTTGCGCCCGTCGAAGAGGACGACCTCGTCGCCGCGGTCCTCGACGAGCCGGTGGAGCGCATCGGGGGAGAGACGCGCGCCGCCGCCGACCACGCCGTCCTCGTCGACCCGCAGCTCGCCCGGTGCGCCGAACGAGACGATCTCCTCGCGCACCTTGACGCTCAGGCGCGGGAAGTCGACGCTTCGCCCGTCGGCGTCGAGCGCGGTGCCCTCGCTCCACTTGACGTCGAGTCCGCGGAACCCCGGGTAGTCCTTCACCTTGCGCACGTAGCGCTTGAGCGCGCCCATCTCGCCGCCGAGCGTGCCGTTGAGGCCGTCCTTCGAGAGGAGCACCCGACCTCGGAGCCCGAGCGACTCCGCGAGGTCGCGCTGCCACAGCCGGATCGCCTCGGGGTCGGCGAGCGGCGTGAAGGCGTAGAACAGGATGATCTTGGGCAGCGGCACCCCGAGATCCTAGGCGCGCCGGCTGTGCGGATGCCGCGATGCGGTGACGGGGCGGCACCGCCGCATCCGCTACCGTGAGGCATCATGCGCGCGATGCCGCTCGAGCCGTCCAGCCACCGAGTCCCGATCGGTGCGCGGCTGCGTGCCGCGCGGCAGGCGCAGCAGCTCACGATCGACGAGGTCTCGCGGGTGACGGGGCTGACCAAGGGATTCCTCTCGAGGGTCGAGCGAGACCTGACGTCGCCGAGCGTGGCCTCGCTCATCGCGCTGTGCGACGTGCTGTCGATCTCGGTCGGGTCGCTCTTCGAGGAGGCGGACGTCAAGGTCGTCCGCGCGGGCACGGGTCCGGTCGTGAACCTGGGCGGAATCGACACCGAGGAGCGGCTGGTGTCGCCGCGCGGGGAGTCCCGGGTGCAGGTCATCCGATCGGTGATCGCGCCGGGCGGCCACGGCGGCGACGAGCTCTACGCCGTCGCCGCGGACGTCGACGTGCTGCACGTGCTGTCGGGCACCGTCGTGGTGCGCTTCTCGGACCAGGAGTGGGAGCTCGGTGCGGGCGACAGCGTGACGTTCAACGGGCACGAGCCGCACAGCTGGCGGGTCCCCGGGCCCGAGGGGGCCGAGGTCGTCTGGGTCCTCGTGCCCGCCCTCTGGAGTTCCTGAACCCGGTCCCTCCTCCGGCAGCCGATCTCCGCGCTTGACGCGGGCGACGCGTCGTCGTATCTTCTTACGCAACACGTGATGCCTCAGAGGCAACAAACACTTCTCGCAATGCAACAAGGAGGTTGCCATGCCGCAGCCGATCGGTCCCGTCGACAGCTCGAGGATCCCCCGCTACGCCGGACCCGCCGGGTTCGCCCGGCTTCCCCGCCTCGACCAGGTCGACCGCGCCGACATCGTCCTCGCCGGCGTGCCCTTCGACAGCGGCGTCTCCTACCGTTCGGGCGCCCGCTTCGGCCCGAACCACATCCGCGAGGCGAGCCGCCTCCTGCGTCCATACCACCCGGCGCTCGACGTCTCGCCGTTCGAGGTCACCCAGGTCGCGGACGCCGGCGACATCGCGGTGAACCCCTTCGACATCCGCGAGGCGATGGACACGGTCCACGCGGCCGCCCTCGACCTCACCGCCGACGGCACGCGGCTGGTCACGCTCGGCGGCGACCACACGATCGCGCTGCCGCTGCTCCGCGCCGCCGCCGAGCGCCACGGGCCGGTGGCGCTGCTGCACTTCGACGCCCACCTCGACACGTGGGACACCTACTTCGGCGCCGAGTACACGCACGGCACGCCGTTCCGTCGGGCGTTCGAGGAGGGGCTGCTCGACACCGAGGCGCTCAGCCACGTCGGCACCCGCGGTCCGCTCTACGGCAAGCGCGACCTCGAGGAGGACCGCCGCTTCGGCTTCGGCATCGTCACCTCCTCCGACGTCTTCCGCCAGGGCGTCGACGAGGTCGTCGCGAAGCTCCGCGACCGGATCGGCGACCGCCCGCTCTACGTCTCGATCGACATCGACGTGCTCGACCCCGCGCACGCGCCGGGCACCGGCACGCCCGAGGCCGGCGGCATGACCAGCCGCGAGCTCCTCGAGATCCTCCGCGGGTTCCGCGGCATGAACCTCATCGGCGCCGACGTCGTCGAGGTCGCGCCGGCCTACGACCACGCCGACCTGACGGGCGTCGCGGCGTCGCACGTGGCGTACGACCTCGTGTCGCTGCTCGCCATCCGGCACGAGGCCGGGCTCGCCGCGGACGACGCGACGCCGCGGGCCGCGGACGCCGGGCTCGCCGGGCTCGTGGAGCCGGCGGATGCCTGAGGCCGCCCACCGCCGCAACGGCGGCGACGTCGTCGTCGAGTCGCTCGCCGCGCTCGGGGTGCGCCACGTCTTCGGGATCCCGGGCCAGCACGCGCTCGGACTCTTCGACGCGATCCGCCGCAGCGACCTCGAGTTCGTCAGCTCGCGGGTCGAGAACAACTCCGCGTTCGGCGCCGACGGCTACGCTCGCGCGACCGGCGAGGTCGGCGTGCTGTTCCTCTCGACCGGGCCGGGGGCGCTCACCGCGCTGGGAGCCCTGCAGGAGGCGTACGCGACCGGGGTGCCCCTGCTCGTCATCACGAGCCAGATCCCGCGTCGCGGTCTCGGCGGCGCCCGCAAGGGCCTGCTCCACCAGCTCGACGACCAGCAGCGTTCCGCGCAGAACGTGACGAAGAGCACCGCCGTCGTCCGCGAGGCCGCGCAGATCCCGTCGGCGCTCGCCGACGCGTGGGCGCTCGCGCAGGCCGCGCCCGCCGGGCCGACCTGGGTCGAGATCCCCGAGGACGTGCTTCTGGAGGCGACCCACGTGCCGCCCGTGCGCTCGGCCGTCACCGCCATCCCCGAGCGGATGCCGCGGCCGGAGCTCGTCGACGAGGCCGCCGCGATGCTGGCGGCGGCGGAGCGACCCGTCATCCTCGCCGGCGGCGGGGTGCGACGCTCGGAGGGCGGCCGCACAGCGCTGGTCCGGCTCGCCGAGGCGCTCGACGCCCCGGTCGTCTCGACCGTCGGCGGCAAGGGCGCGATCCCGTTCGACCACCCGCTGTCGGCGGCATCCTGGATCGAGGACCGTCACACCACCGACCTCCTCGAGGACGCCGACGTGCTGCTCGCGGTCGGCACGGCGATTGGCGAGGTGACGAGCAACTACTTCACGTTCGCGCCGCGGGGCCGGCTCATCCACGTCGACGCCGAGGCCCGCGTGCTCGAGTCGAACCACGCCGCCCTCGGCATCCACGCGGATGCGGCGCTCGCGCTCGCCGCCGTCGCGGATCGGCTCCCGGCGACGGCGGGCACGGCGCCCGCCGACCGGCGGGACGGCGCCGCCGTCGCCGCGCAGCTGCGCGACGCGGTCGAGGACCGGCTCGGCGGGCAGGACCTCGCCGCCGAGCTCGGGCTCATGGCCGACCTGCGCGCCGCGGTGCCCGCGGACGCGCACACGTTCTGGGACATGACCATCGCCGGCTACTGGGCGTGGTCGGCGTGGAACCCGCTCGCCGGCGAGTTCCACTCGGCGCAGGGATCGGGCGGCCTCGGCTTCGCGTTCCCCGCCGCCCTCGCCGCCGCCATCGGCTCCGGGCGCCGCACCCTCGCGGTCTCGGGCGACGGTGGCGCGATGTACTCGATCGCGGAGCTCGCCACCGCGCGACAGCACGATGCCGACGTGACGTGGCTGATCGTCGACGACGGCGGCTACGGCATCCTCCGCGAGTACATGACCGGCGCGTTCGGCCAGGCCACGGCCACCGAACTCGCCCGACCCGACTTCGCAGCCCTCGCGCGCTCCTTCGGCGTGACGGCCCACGAGTCGACCCTGGAGGACGTGGGCGAGACCATCGCCCGCACCTTCCGCGAGCCCGGCCCCGCCGTCGTGGTCGTGCCCGCCGTGTTGCGCATGTTCGCGCCGACACACCTGCAGTAACCACCCCCTTCACCCTGACGCAAAGGATCCAACGATGGATATCGCGATCATCATCACCTACCTCGCAGCGATGCTGCTGTTCGGCTGGTGGGGCAAGACGAGGACGAAGAACTCCAGCGACTACCTCGTCGCCGGTCGCCGCCTCGGCCCGACCCTGTACACCGGCACCATGGCCGCACTCGTGCTCGGCGGCGCCTCCACCGTCGGCGGCGTCGGCCTCGGCTACAAGTTCGGCCTCTCGGGCATGTGGCTGGTCGTCTCGATCGCGGCCGGCCTGCTGCTGCTCAGCCTGCTGTTCTCGAGCCGCATCGCGAAGCTGAAGGTGTACACGGTCGCCCAGATGCTGCGCCTGCGCTACGGCGTCGACGCGACCAGCGCCTCGGGCCTCGTGATGGTCGCCTACACGCTCATGCTGTCGGTGACCTCGACGATCGCCTACGCGACGATCTTCAACGTGCTGTTCGGCACCGACCGCCTGGTGTCGGTCCTCATCGGCGGTGCGGTCGTCGTCGCCTACTCCACGATCGGCGGCATGTGGTCGATCACGCTGACCGACATGGTCCAGTTCGTGCTCCAGACCGTCGGCGTGTTCATCATCCTGCTGCCCTTCGCGTGGATCAACGCGGGCGGCTACGACGGGATCGTCGAGCGCCTCGGCAACGCGGCGTTCGAGCTCACCACGATCGGCGTCGACACGATCATCACCTTCTTCGTGATCTACACCTTCGGCATGCTCATCGGCCAGGACATCTGGCAGCGCGTGTTCACCGCGCGCACCCCGAAGGTCGCCAAGTGGGGCGGTACCGCCGCCGCCGTCTACTGCCTCCTCTACGGCGTCGCCGGCGCGCTCATCGGCACCGCCGCCGCGGCGTACCTGCCCGGCATCGAGGTGAAGGACGACGTCTACGCCGCGATCACGCAGTCGATCCTGCCGGTGGGCCTGAGCGGCCTCGTGCTCGCCGCGGCCGTCGCCGCGATGATGTCGACCGCCTCCGGCGCGCTCATCGCGTCGGCGACTGTCGCCCGTGCCGACATCGCGCCGATGATCGCCCGCCTGCTCGGTCGCGCCCCGCGCGCGACGGACGCGAACCCCGAGCACGACGTGCGCGCCAACCGCATCTACGTGGTCGTGTTCGGCGTCGTCGTGATCCTGTTCGCGGCCATGCTGAACGACGTGGTCGCGGCGCTGACGATCGCCTACGACATCCTCGTGGGCGGCCTGCTCGTGGCGATCCTCGGCGGCTTCGTCTGGAAGCGCGCCACCGGCGCCGGCGCGCTCTGGTCGATGGCGGCCGGCACCGTCGGCACCATCGGCACCATGATCGCCCTGGGCGACATGTACGCGAACGAGCCGATCTACGTGGGCCTCGGCGCGAGCCTGGTCGCCTACGTCGTGGCGAGCCTGCTCACCCCGCGGACGCCGACCGAGGTCCTCGACGAGTGGAACGCCCGCCTCGCCAGCCGGGACGACGAGGTCGTCGCCGATGCCGCGGCCGCTCCGGTGGCGGCGGAGGGCGCCGCGGACGCCGCCGCCGAGCCCGTCGGGGCGGTGAAGCCCGCCGCTGCCGAGTAGCGGGACCCATGGGACGGCGGGTGCAGCGCGCGGGGGGCGCTGCACCCGCCGTCCTCGTCTCCGGACGCCCCGCGTTCCGGAGGCTCGGAGGCCCCTCCGGATCGACGGCGCACCGGCCACGCGGCCGCCGCCGCAGCCGACGCGACCTATGCTGGCCGCGACGCCGACGACCACCGACGAGGAGGATCGACGATGCTCGACGTGGACCCCTATGACGCCCTGCAGAGGCTCCGCCCGGTGGAGTCGTTCACGGTCTCGAGCAGCGACTTCGACCAGGGCGGTCCGCTCGCCCGGCCGCAGTGGGCGCACGCCGCGGGCGGCGTCGACCGCTCGCCCCAGCTGTCGTGGAGCGGGTTCCCCGAGCGCACCCGCGGCTTCGCCGTGACCTGCCTCGATCCCGACGCCCCGAGCGGGTCGGGCTGGTGGCACTGGGCCGTGCTCAACCTGCCCCTCGAGACCACCGAGCTCGAGGCCGGCGTCGGCGAGGCCGGGGCACCGCCGCTGCCCGAGGGCTCGATGGTGCTGCGCAACGAGGACGGCGTCCGCGGGTACGGCGGCGCTGCGCCGCCGCGGGGCACGGGCGAGCACCGCTACGTGTTCGTCGTGCACGCGCTCGACGTGCCGAGCCTCGACCTCGATCCGGATGCCACGCCGGCGGTCCTCGGCATCCGCTGCTTCGGGCACGCTCTCGCGCGCGGCATCCTCATCGGGACCGTCAACCGCGACTGAGTCGCGCCGGGCCCGACGTCAGTCGACGCGGCGTCCGAAGATGAAGTACGTGATCGGACCGATGAAGTTGACCGCGATCACGAGCGCCCACACCCATTTGCGCCCGTTCACCTCCTCGGCCGGCCGCTTGGCCAGGTCGGACCACGCGGCCGACGCCAGCGCGAGCTGGACCACCGCGGTGACGACGCCCCTCACCTGCTGACCTCGGCTGAGGTCGCTCCACTGCCGTGCCTTCGCCATGGCTCCTCCGATCCTCCGTATCGCCTCGGCGCCGGTCGCACTCAGCGCCGAGCGCCTCCGCGCTACTCCTCCTCGGGCTGCGGCGCGATCGGCTGCCCGAGGCGCACGCGCGTGCCGAACGGGTCGGAGACGAGCGAGACCCGATCGCCCCACTCGCTGTCCGACGGCGGCTCGATCACGGTGCGGCCCGCGTCAGCCAGCGCGGCCGTCGTCGCGTCGACGTCGTCGACGGTGAACCAGAGCAGGATGCCGGCGCCGTCGCCGGCCGTCGCCCCCTCCGCGAGTCCCAGGCCGACCTGCGCCGACCCGGCCTGCAGCGTCGCGAACACGGGCTCGCCGTCGGCCGGGTGGCGGAAGATCACCGTGGCGCCGAGCTCGTCGCGGTAGAACCGCAGGGCGGCCTCCATGTCGGGCACCTCGAGGATCGGGTACGCGGATTCGATCATGTTCCCTCCCGCGCCCGACGCTACGCGGGGCTCCTCGATGCCGCTACCGTGTGAGCGTGAGCGAGCACGTCTCCGCGAGCGTCGCCGACGGCGTCGGCCACGTGACGCTGGTCCGCCCGCGGGCCCTGAACGCCCTGAGCTTCGAGATGATCCGCGAGCTCACGGCCGTCTTCGAGGCCTGGCGGCGCGACCCCGAGGTCTCCCTCGTCGTGCTCGACGGCGAGGGCGAACGCGGATTCTGCGCCGGCGGCGACATCCGCGAGCTCTACTCGTACTCGACCGGAGGCCACGTCTCGGAGGCCCTGCGCTTCTTCCGCACGGAGTACCGCCTGAACGCCGCCATCGCGCGCTACCCGAAGCCGGTCGTCGCCATCATGGACGGCATCACGATGGGCGGCGGCATCGGCATCGCGGGCCACGCCTCGATCCGCGTGGTCACCGAGCGCTCGCGCATCGCGATGCCCGAGACGCGAATCGGCTTCACGCCCGACGTCGGGGGCACCTGGCTGCTCGGCCGCGCCCCGGGCGAGCTCGGCGTGCACCTCGCCCTGAACTCGCGCACCATGGACGCCGCCGACGCCATCCACGCCGACTTCGCCGACGTCATGGTGCCGAGCGAGCGGCTGCCGCACCTTGTGCAGGCCCTCGAGGAGCGCGCCGACCCCGGCACGCCCGCCGAGATCGTCATGCTCTTCGACGAGACGCCGGAGCCGTCGGCGCTCGCCGAGGCGCGTCCGTGGGTCGACGCCTGCTACTCCGCGCCGACGGTGCGGGGCATCATCGACCGGCTCCGCGCGCTCGCCGACGGGCGGCCGGGAGCCGCGGGCTCCGGCACCGGCGACGGCGTCGCGCCGCCGCCCCGGGCGGGCGAGTCGGCGCGTGCCGCGGCCGCCGCCGCGGCCGACGAGCTCGAGGTGCTCTCGCCGACCGCGCTGACCGTGACGCTCGAGGCGATCCGCCGGGCGCGCGCGCTGCCGCGCCTCGAGGACGCCCTCGAGCAGGAGTTCCGTGCGGTGTCGTGGTTCATCGGGCAGCACGACCTGCACGAGGGCATCCGCGCACAGGTGATCGACAAGGACCGCTCGCCGGCGTGGGACCCGCCGACCCTGGCCGAGGTGCCGGACGGCCTGGCCGCCCGCGTGCTCGACGAGCAGCGGTACGACCCGGTCTGGGGCGACTGACCGCACGCTCCGGTGCGCCGGGCGATCCTCGCCCCGGGGTTGTGGATGTCGGACCCGCGGCGAATAATAAACCACATGGTTTACTCGACCGTCGACGACGCGGACCGCCTCGACGCCGTCTTCGCGGCGCTCTCGCACCGATCCCGTCGCGAGCTGGTCCTCTACCTCGCGGCGCGCGAGGACGCACCCCGGATGTCGCAGGTGGCCGCCGACCGGGGCGTCTCCCCGCAACTGCTCAACAAGCACACCGCCGCGCTCGAGAAGGCGGGACTCGTCCGCCGCGAGGGCGACGGGCGCGAGCGCAGGCTCGTGCTCGACCCGGTCGCCCTGGCGGAGGCGCAGCGGTGGCTCGGCCGCGCCCGGGCGTTCTGGACCGCCCGGTTCGACGACCTCGACGCCTACGTCGCGACGCTCGGGGAGGCATCCGATGCCTGACGCCGTCTTCGACCTCGAGCGCACGTTCGCCATCGACCGGGCGACGATGTGGGCGCTCTGGACCGACGCCGCGCACGCCGCGCGCTGGATGCGCCCGTCCGTCGCCGAGTACGGCGAGACGGATGCCACGATCGACCCGCGGCCCGGCGGCGCATACCGCTTCGAGATGCACGGGCCGGATGCGACGTATGCCACCTCCGGCACCTATGTCGACGTCGACCCGATGGACCGGCTGAGCTTCACCTGGCGATGGGACGGCTCCGACGAGGAGAGCCTCGTCGAGGTGCGGTTCTCCGACGACGCCGACGGCACCCGGGTCCGCATCACGCACACCCGGTTCGACTCGGCCGAGTCCGCCGCGCGCCACGGCGAGGGATGGCGCGGCTGCCTCGACTCGATCGCCGCGATCTTCGAACCCGCACCCGGCTGACCCGCCGGCGACGTACCGGCGACGATGCCGGCACACGGACTCCCGGACGGGAGCCCGGCAACCGATCCGAGAGGAACACTCCCATGGCACGGTTCGTCTTCATCTACCACGCGCCCATGCCGCCCGCCGACGCGACCCCGCCGACCGACGAGGAGACCGCCGCCGTGATGGGCGAGTGGATGGCGTGGGCCGGCAAGGTCGGCGACGACATGGTCGACTTCGGGACCCCGCTCGCCGACGGCGTGCGCGTGAGCCCCGGCGGCGCCGTCGCCCCGAGCACCCGCGAGGTCACCGGCTACACCATCATCGAGGCGGAGGACATGGACGCCGCCGTCGAGCTCGCGAAGGTGCATCCGCACCTGAACATGCCCGGCGGCTGCGAGATCGAGGTGCACGCGGCGCAGGCCGTGCCCGGCATGTAACCGGCGCGACGATCCGGCGGGCGGGATGCGGCGCGACCGCGCCTGCTCCCGCCGCCGGCTCAGCGGGCCTGCGCGACCGCGGCCTCGAGCGCCACCCAGGAGAGCATCGCGCACTTGATGCGCATGACGTACTTCGAGACCCCGTGGAACGCGATCGCGTCGCCGAGCACGTCCTCATCGGGCTCGCCCGCGCCCTTCGAGCGGAGCATCGTGCGGAACTCCTCCGCGAGTCCGAGCGCCTCGTCCACGGGTCGCCCCTGCACGAGGTCGGTCAGCACCGATGCCGACGCCATCGAGATGCTGCATCCGTCGCCCTGCCAGGCCACGGCCTCGATGCGCTCGTGCCCGTCGTCGAGCTTCACGCGGAGCGTGATCTCGTCACCGCACGTCGGATTGAACTCGTGGTGCTCGCCGTCGGCGCCCTCGAGCGGCCCGTCGCCGTGACGAGCCTTCGCGTGGTCGAGGATGATCTCCTGGTACAGCCCGTCCAGTGCGCTCATCAGGCGGCTCCCGTCCCGAGTCCGAAGAACCCGCGGACCTCGCCGAGTGCGGCGATGAACCGGTCGGCCTCCTCCGCGGTCGTGTACACGTGCGCGCTGGCGCGCGTCGTCGCCGTGATCCCGAGCGCGCGATGCAGCGGCTGCGCGCAGTGGTGGCCGACGCGCACGACGAGGCCCGCGTCGTCGAGGTACTGGCCGACGTCGTGCGCGTGCACGCCCTCGACCGCGACGCTCACGAGGCCCCCGCGGTGCTCGCCGACCTGTGGTCCCACGATGCGCACGCCCGGGATGGCGGAAACGCCGGCGACGACGCGCTCGGCGAACGCGTCCTCGTGCGCGGCGACCGCGTCCATCCCGAGGCCCTCGAGGTAGCGCACCGCCGCGGCGAGGCCGATGGCCTGCGAGACCGCCTGCGTGCCCGCCTCGAACCGCTGCGGCGCCGGCAGGAACTGCGCCGAGTCGAACGTGACGCGGGTGATGGTCGACCCGCCGGTGCGGGCCGGCGGAAGCGCGTCGAGCAGCTCGGCGCGGCCGTAGAGCACCCCGAGGCCGTTCGGACCCAGCATCTTGTGGCCCGAGAACGCGGCGAAGTCGACGCCGTACCCGGCGAGGTCGACCGGGCGGTGCGGCACCGACTGGCAGGCGTCCAGGATGACGAACGCCTCGGGGGCGCGGTCGCGCACGAGCGCGACGACGTCGGCGACCGGCACGATGAGGCCGGTCACGTTCGAGACCTCCGCGAACGCGACGATGCGGGTGCGCGCGGTCAGCACGGCGGCGAGGTCGTCGACGCCCCAGCAGCCGTGCTCGTCGACCTCCACGGGAACGAGGCGGGCGCCCGTCCGCTCCGCGACGCGCTGCCACGGCAGCAGGTTCGCGTGGTGCTCGGACTCTGGCAGGACGATCTCATCCCCGGGCTGCAGGGCGAACCGCGCCGCGGCCGCACCCCCGATGCCCGTGCTCGCGTCGGCGATGCCGAGCGCCACCATGTTCAGCGCGTCCGTCGCGTTCTGCGCCCAGACGATCTCGCGGTCGTCGGCCGCGCCCACGAAGCGCGCGACGTCGGCGCGCGCCTCCTCGAAGCGCGTCGTCGAGCGGCCGGTCGCGGCGCTCGCGCCGCGGTGCACCGCGGCGAGGTCGTGCACGAGGTAGTCGCGTTCGGCATCGAGCACGGCGGTGGGACGCTGCGCGGTCGCCGCCGAGTCGAGGTAGGCGGTCGGTCGGGCGTCGCCGGATTCCGTGAAGGCGGGGAAGTCGCGCCGGATGTCGCGGACGGTCCGGCTGCCCACGGTCTCCGTGTCGGTGTGGATCATCCCCTCCATCGTCCCATGCCCCGGCCGAGCGGTCGCCGTCAAGATCCGGCGGGCTCGTGCGCCGTTGGGTAGCGTGATCCTCGTGAAGATCCATCATCTGCGTACGCATCGGAGTGATGAGGGCTTGGGCCGGGAGGGGCAGTTGGCGTGGCAGTTGGCTGGGGTGGCGGT
>NZ_JBEPKA010000025.1:0-26493 GCF_040496015.1 Agromyces litoreus | reverse complement strand
GGGTGGTGACCATGCTCCCGACGCTACGATTTCGAGTGCACTCGAAGTCAAGGAGACGAGAGATGGCCATCGAGCAGTCCGCGGCCGAACCGGCGTACCGCATCGGCGAGCTGGCCGCGCTCACGGGCATGAGCGTCCACACGCTGCGCTGGTACGAGTCCAGGGGACTCTTCCCGGCCGATATCCCGCGCACCTCGGCCGGCCGCCGCGTCTACGGCGAGCAGGCGATCGGATGGCTCCGCCTCCTCGCGCGGCTGCGCGACTCCGGCATGCCGGTCTCCGAGATCTCCAAGTACGCCGATCTCGTGCGCGCCGGCGACGGCAACGAGCACGAGCGCGTCGAGCTCATGGAGGCGCACGCCCGTTCCCTCGATGAGCAGATCGATCGGCTGCTCGCCTCGCGCGAGGCCATCCGCACGAAGATCCGGGCCTACCGGCACCTGCTCGCCGAGCGCGGCATCGACCTGCCGGACGCGGGCGGCCCGGGCGACGTGGAGAGCTGACCCCGGCCGTCGCGGCCGTCGCGTACTGCGATCGCGGTACGCGAAGATCGGGCGATCGGAGGACGCGCCATCCGGTGCCGGCGCGTTGACTGGGAGAGCGTCGCAGAACCGTGCGGCGCACCCGTCGAGAGGAACCCGATGCCCACCCCCGTCCTGCACGCCCACGACCTGCGGAAGTCGTACGGTCGCGGCGAGACCCGGTTCGACGCCCTGCGCGGCGTCGACGTCGACGTGAACGCCGGCGAGGCGCTCGCGATCGTCGGCAAGTCCGGCTCCGGCAAGTCGACCCTCATGCACCTGCTCGCCCTGCTCGACCGCCCGACCTCCGGCCGGGTGCTGCTGAACGGCGTGCCCGCGGAGCAGCTCCGCGGCCGTGAGCTGAACCGGGTGCGCAACCAGACGTTCGGCTTCGTGTTCCAGCAGTTCTTCCTCACTCCGAGTGCGACCGTGCTCGAGAACGTGATCCTCCCGCTGAAGATCGCCGGCGTCGGCCGGGCCGAGCGGCGTCGCCGCGGCATGGAGGCGCTCGAGCAGCTCGACCTCGCCGACAAGGCGCGCAACCGCGCCACCGACCTCTCGGGCGGCCAGAAGCAGCGCGTCGTCATCGCCCGTGCCCTGGTCAACGACCCGCAGGTGATCTTCGCCGACGAGCCGACCGGCAACCTGGACACCGCGACCGGCGCGGCGGTCGAGGACATCCTGTTCGGCCTGAACCGCGAACGCGGCATCACGCTCGTCGTCGTCACGCACGACGAGGACCTGGCCGAGCGCTGCGACCGGCGCATCACCGTGCGCGACGGCCGCATCGAGTCGACCGTGTCCGCCGCGGCCTCCGGCCGCCCGGTCGAGGAGGTGGCCGCGTGAAGTCGCTCGACGTCGTCGGCTCGGCCGTCGCCAACACGTTCCGCTCGAAGACCCGCACGAT
Source organism: Agromyces litoreus (assembly GCF_040496015.1). NCBI lineage: Bacteria > Bacillati > Actinomycetota > Actinomycetes > Micrococcales > Microbacteriaceae > Agromyces > Agromyces litoreus. The sequence continues at coordinate 25,065 of NZ_JBEPKA010000025.1, read as the reverse complement.
CCTCACGGTCGTCGCGATCTTCATCGGTGCGTTCACCCTCACCATCACCACGGGCCTCGGCACCGGGATCAACCGCTACATCGACCAGACGATGGCGCAGATCGGCGCCTCGGACGTGATGACCGTCGCGCACGAGGCGGAGGAGCCCGCCGACTCCGGTCCGCGCGAGTACGACCCGACCGCGATCGCGGCCCCCGAGCCCGGAGCGGGCGTGCCGATCACCGGCGCCACGGTGCAGCCGATCATCGACGACGACCTCGACGCGATCGCCGAGATCGACGGCGTGCTCTCGGTCGAGCCCGTGCGGGCGCTCGACGTCGACTACGTCGAGGCGGAGTCCGGCACGCGCTACGAGATCGGGGTCGGCGCGTTCCTCCCGGGGATGCAGGTGGCGCTCGCCGCGGGCGAGCAGCCCGACACCGGCGCCGGCGACGCGCAGGTCGCCATCCCCGCCGACTTCGTCGAACCGCTCGGCTTCGACTCCGACCAGGACGCGATCGGGAGCGAGGTCGTCTTCGGCCTCGCGGATGCCACGGGCGCCGACCGCACCGTCACGGCCACCGTCGTGGGTGTCTCGGAGGCCGGCCTCGCCGGCAGCTCCGCGACGGCGACGCCGAACACGGCGCTGACCGATGAGCTGTACGCCGCGCAGCAGGCCGGTGCCCCCGCCGAGGCGCCGGCCGCGACGGCAGCCGTGCGGTTCGACCCGGCGCTGGGCGACGAGGCGACCCAGGCGCTGCGCGACGACCTCGCCGACGCGGGCTTCGCCTCGACGACGGTCGAGGACCAGATCGGGGCGTTCAAGGCCGTCATCGACGGGATCGTCCTCGTCCTGAACGCCTTCGCGGTGATCGCGCTGTTCGCGGCGGGCTTCGGCATCGTGAACACGCTGCTCATGTCGGTGCAGGAACGCACCCGCGAGATCGGGCTCATGAAGGCCATGGGCATGGGGTCGGGGCGCGTCTTCGGGCTCTTCAGCTCGGAGGCCACGTTCATCGGCTTCCTGGGGTCGGCGCTCGGCGTCGTGCTGGGGATGGCGGCCGGCACCGCCGTCGGGACGGTGGTCGGCACGACGCTGCTCGCCGACCTGCCGGGCCTCACGCTCATCGCGTTCGATCCGGCGGCCGTGGCCGGGATCGTGCTGCTCGTCATGGCGATCGCCTTCCTCGCGGGGACGATCCCCGCGGCGCGCGCGGCGCGGCAGGACCCGATCTCCTCGCTGCGCTACGAGTAGCCGGCCGGGCGGTCGCGCAGGTCGCGCGCCGCGCGGGCGGGTCGGAACCGCGTTTCCGACCCGCCCGCATCGATCGGGATGGGTGAGGATCGACGTATGAGCGAGCAGGCGAGCACCGCCGCGAGCCCCGGTGAGCGCATCCCGGCGTGGGCCTGGGACGTGCTCGTCGTCGTGCTGTCGGTCACCTCGGTGCTGCCGCCCTACCGCGGGCCGGCGCCGCTGCTCACGGCGGCCGACCTGCCGCTCGCGCTCGCGCTCGCCGCGGCCCAGGCCGGCTTCCTCCTCCTTCGTCGTCGCGTCCCGCTCGCGGCCTACGCCGGCGCGTGGGGACTGATGGTGGTCGGGGCCGCCCTCGTCGGCAGCGCCATCCCGTTCGTCACGGCGACCTCGATCGCCGCGTACGGCCTCGCGAAGCGGGCGCCGCGCCGCGTCGCCCTGACGGCGGTGCTCGCGTCGGTCGTGCTCATCGCGATCGTCGAGGTCGTCGCCGGGTCGATCTCGGGTTTCGACCCCCGGATCCTGGCCACCCCGGCGATCCTCGCGTTCGCCGGTGCCGCGGGGGATGCCACGCGCTCGCGCCGGGCGGCCGTCGCCGCGCTCGCGGAGCGGGCCGAGCGCGCCGAGGCCACGCGCGAGTCGGAGGCCCGTCGCCGCGTCGCCGAGGAGCGGCTGCGCATCGCGCGGGACCTGCATGACGCGGTGGCCCACCAGATCGCCGTCATCAACCTCCAGTCCGGGGTCGCGGCGCGCGCCATCGAGGAGGGTCGCGAGCCCGACCTGCCCGCCGCGCGTGCGTCGCTGGCGGTCTCCGCGAGGGCCGCGCGCCAAGTGCTCGGCGAGATCGGCGACCTCCTCGGAGGGCTGCGCACGGACGCCGACGACGAGGCGTCGGCGTCGCCGCCCGAGGGGCTCGACGACCTCGACCGGCTGGTCGGCGCCTTCGCCGAGACGGGACTGCGCGTCACCGTGCGCCGCGAGCGCGCGGAGGTGCCGGGGGAGGTGTCGCCGTCCGTGGACCGGGCCGCCTACCGTGTCCTGCACGAGGCGCTGACCAACGCGCACAAGCACGGCGCGGGCGACCGCGCGCACGTGCTCGTCGAGCACGGCGCGGCGACGCTCGCCCTCACCGTCACGAATCCGATCGACTCCGCCCCCTCGGCGCGCGAGCGGGAGACCGGCGCGGCGGCCGACGACGAGCGGATCGAGGGCGGCCATGGCCTGCTCGGCCTGCGGGAGCGCGTCGCGGCGGTGCGCGGCAGCATCCGGACCGGTCGGGAGCCGGGCGGCGTCTTCCGGCTCCGCGCGGAGTTCCCGGTGGGCGCGCGCGTGGCGCGATCGGGCGACGGGTCCGCGGGGGGTGGGCGCTGATGTATCCGACCCGCGTGCTGGTCGCCGACGACCAGCCCCTCATCCGCCAGGCCGTGAGCGCCCTGCTCGCCGCGGAGGACTCGATCGAGGTCGTCGGCGAGGCCGCCGACGGCGCTGCGGCGGTCACGCTCGCGCGCGAACTCGAACCCGACGTCGTGCTCATGGACATCCGGATGCCCGGACTCGACGGCATCGAGGCGACGCGCCGCATCGGCGCCGACCCGGCGCTCGTCGCGGTGCGGGTGCTCGTGCTCACCACCTTCGAGGAGGACGAGAACGTGGTGCGCGCGCTCCAGGCGGGCGCCTCGGGCTTCATCGGCAAGGGCACCGAGCCAGGCGCGCTCGTCGACGCGGTGCGCACGGTGCACGCCGGCGAGGCCCTGCTCTCGCCGTCCGCGACCCGGGTGCTCGTCGAGCGGTACGTGCGCAGCGGGCCCGTGCCGCCGCCCACGGCGTCGAGCGAGCTCGGTGCCGCGCTGGCGACGCTGACCGACCGCGAGCGCGAGGTGCTCGTGCTCGTCGCCACCGGCCTCTCGAACGACGAGATCGCCGAGCGGCTCGTGATCTCGCGGCACACCGCGAAGACCCACGTCAACCGCGTGATGGCCAAGCTCGGCGCCCACGATCGGGCGCAGCTCGTGATCATCGCCTACGAGGCGGGACTGGTCCGCCCGGGCGGGGGCGTCTGAGCGCTCGCCGGCGTGCGACGTGGGTCGAGGCTCGGCGCGCTCGGGCTCAGCGCCCGCGGAGCCCGGAGATGCGCACGACCGTCTCGGGCAGTCCGTCGTCGGTGACCTCTCGGTCGGTGGACATCGCGACGTCCGACGTGTCGTAGGGCTTCGACAGCCGGTCGAGGATCGCGGCCTCGTCTCCGTCGGCGGGCGGCCGCGCGAGGCCGCTGAACGTCGATTCCCCCATGGCCCGATGCTACGTGGCGGGGCGTCGGATGGACACCGTGCGTGCGCGCCCGGGCGCCGCGGCACCCGGGCGTCAGTCGTCGCCGGTGGCGGCGCGGGCGGCGGCTGCGGCCCGCTCGACCCACTTCGGCGTCGTGCCGTAGCGCTGGAACGGTACGAGGCGGCCCGCCGCGCTGTCGTCGATGAGCTGTGCGAGGCGGCGGTCGCGAGTGGCCTCCTGCTTCGCGGTGAGCACCCAGTGCACGACCTCGCGCCGGTAGCCGGGCGACGCCTCCGCCCAGAACGCTGACGCCGCGGCATCCGCCGCGAGGCGCTCGGCGTACTTCGCCGGGAACTCCCGGTCGGGGTTCTCGAACGAGTACACGCCCGTGCGGTCCTCGCGCCGCTGCTCATAGGCCGCGATCCCCTCGGGGCGCATGCGGCCCTCGGCGGTGAGCCGCTCGATCAGGGCGACGTTCACGGCCGACCAGACGCTGCCGGCCTTGCGCGGGGTCCATCGCTGGCGGGTGGTGTCCTCGTCGATGCGCTGCGCCTTCGAGTCGATCCAGCCGAAGCACAGCGCCTCGGGCACGGCCTGCTCCCAGGTGAGTCCACGGTCGGCGACGTGCTTCTTGTTCAGCCCCATCCACAGCTCGGTCGCCGTCGCGTGGTTCGCCTCGAGCCACGCGCGGAACTCCTCCGGCCCGGAGAAGAACAGCGCCGGGCGCTCGGGCGTGCCGCCGGGCGTGCCGATGGGTCCGGTCATGTCCACGAGTCTGGCAGGCCCCGCCGACGCGGCGCACGGGACGTGCGCCTCCCCGACGCCGACCGTAGGGTGAGCGCATGACCGACACGACGATGCCGACCGCCATCCAGTCGTTCATCGACACCACCAACGCCGGTGACTCCGAGGGCTTCGTCGCCTGCTTCACCGAGGACGCGTACCTGAACGACTGGGGACGCGAGTTCCACGGGCGCGACGGGGTCGCGAGCTGGAACGAGAGCGACAACATCGGCACGGGCGCGCGCTTCGACGTGCAGGGCGTACGGGCCGGGCGGATGCCGGAGCAGTTCCTGGTGACCCTCACCGTGACGGGCGGCGGGTACAACGGCCCCGGCCTGTTCACCTTCGACCTCCGTGACGGGCTCATCGCCCGATTCCTCATCGCCTAGCCCGGCGCGTCGCGCCGCTCGCGCCCGTCCCGCCCGCGCTCGGTTGCGCACGGTCGTGCCATGCCGCACACTGCATCCATGAGCAGTGGCCCCGACGAGCAGCAGGGGGTCGAGCACGTCGTCACCCGCATGCTCCAGCGGTACCCCTCCCTCGCGCCCGAGCGCGTGCGCGAAGTCGTCGACGAGGAGCATCGACGGTTCGACGGCGGGCGCGTGCGCGACTTCATCCCCGTGCTCGTCGAGCGCGCGACGAAGAAGCGCCTCGACGCCGAGGCCGAGCACGTGGACCTGCCGCCGGACGATGCCGCGCTCGCCGCGGCCGACGAGGTGCGGCGGTCCGACGGCGCCGAGGTCGACCCGATGGAGGTCGACCGTCGCCGCGAGTCGAAGGGCGCGACGTACCTGAACGGCGACCTCGGGGGCCACACGGCCTGACCGGCCCGCGGGCGCCGCCGTACGATGGCATGACCACCCGAACGCCAGACGGGAGTCGTCATGGTCCAGGTCCGCGTCCTCGGGGTCGCGCTCGATGCCGCCCGCCAGCACATCGTCCTGCTCAAGCCGATCGACGAGGTCGGCGGTGAGGGCCGCGTGCTCCCGATCTGGATCGGCGAGCAGGAGGCCACCTCCATCCTGATCGCGCTCGGTGGCGATCACGCGCCGCGACCGCTCACCCACGACCTCATGGTGACCCTCACGGGCGCGCTCGACAGCCGCGTCGAGCGGATCGAGGTGACGCGCATCGAGGAGGGCACCTTCTACGCCCTGCTCACGCTCGCGACGCCGACCGGCCCGCTCGTCATCGACTGCCGGCCCTCGGATGCCATCGGGCTCGCCGTCCGCGTCGACGCGCAGCTGTACGTCGCCGACGAGGTCATGGACGAGGCGGGAATCCCGGCCGAGATGGTCGAGCACCACGACAGCGACGACGAGGAGAAGCTCGAGGAGTTCAAGAAGTTCCTCGACGACGTCGACCCGGAGGACTTCCAGGGCTGACCGGCGCCGACGGCGGGTCCGCGAGGCGCCCGTAGCATTGGCGGATGAGTGCGCTGTGGGTCGTCATCGGAGTCGTCCTCATCGCCGTCGGGCTCGATGAGGTCTTCCGCACGGTACTCCACCCCACGGGTCGCGGTCGGCTTTCGAACCTCGCGGCCCGCTCCACGTGGGCGCTGACCTCGCGCGCCGGGCGGCGGGCGCGCACGGTCGCGGGCCCGATCGCCGCAGTCGCGGTCGTCACGGTGTGGGCGGCACTCCAGGTGGTCGGGTGGGCGCTCGTCTACCTGCCCTTCGTTCCCGACGGGTTCGAGTACAACCCGGGCCTCGATCCCGAGGCGTATCCGGCGGTGGTCGAGGCGTTCTACTTCTCGACCGTCAACATGTCGACGCTCGGTCTCGGCGACGTCTACCCGACCGACTTCTGGTTGCGCGTCTTCGCGCCGTTGCAGGGACTGATCGGTTTCGCGCTGCTCACCGCGGCCGTCGCCTGGTTCCTCCAGCTCTACCCGGAACTCGGACGACGGCGCACGCTCGCCCTGCGCATCGCGCTGATCCGGCGGGCCGACACGGCCGGGCATCTCCTGAGCATGGAGTCGGCGACCTCGAGCGGGCTCCTCGACTCGCTCACCGCGGGGCTCGCCCAGTCGAGGGTCGACGTGTGGCAGAACTCCGAGTCGTTCTACTTCACGGAGGCCGAGGCCACTCCCTCGCTGGCCGCGCAGCTGCCGTACGCGCTGGAGCTGGCCAAGCTCGCACGACGCTCGTCGGACCGCACCGTCCGCAACAGCGGCCAGATGCTCGAGGAGGCGATCGACGACTTCGCCGACGTGCTCCGCGACCGCTTCATGCGGGGCGTGCGCGGCACCGACGCGGTCCTGGCCGAGTACGCCCGTCAGCACCGCCAGCGACCCGCTGCACCCGACGAGTCCGGCGACCCGGCACTCGACTGACCGGCGCCCGACCACGGGGCACCGGCAGAATGGCCGCATGGATGCCGTCAGCCCAGCCAGGATCGACATGCCCGCCCCGCAGTTCGTGATGTCGGCGGAGGGGCGGCGCATCGCGACCTACCTCTGGGGGGACGAGGACGCGCCGACCGTGCTCTGCGTGCACGGCTTCGCCTCGAACTGCCGTGACAACTGGGTGAGCACCGGCTGGGTGCGCGACCTCCGCGCAGCCGGCTTCCGCGTCCTCGGCGTCGACCAGCGCGGCCACGGCGCGAGCGACACGCCCCACGAGGCGACCGCGTACACGATGGACGCGCTCGTCGGCGACCTGGTGACCGTCCTCGACACGTACCTGATCGACACCGTGCGCTACGTCGGCTACTCGCTCGGCGCGCGCGTGGGATGGCAGGTCGCGGTGCAGGTGCCCGAACGCATCGAGCGGGCCGTGCTCGGCGGTATCCCCGACGGACGTCCGCTCGCGCGCATGCAGGTCGAGCAGGCACGGGCGTACGTCGCGGATGGCACCCCCGTCGAGGACTCCGCCACGCGGAACTACGTCACGCTCGCCGAGCGCGTCACCGGCAACGACCTCCTCGCGCTCATCGCGCTCGCCGAGGGCATGCGCGACGGCGACGCGGACCCCGACGCGGCGAACCCGCCGCCGCAGCCGATCCTGTTCGCCACCGGCACCGAGGACGCGATCATCGAGCAGTCCCGCGCACTCGCCGCCGCCACACCGCACGGCGCGTTCGCGGAGATCCCGGGCCGGCACCACTTCAATGCGCCGGGTTCCGGCGACTTCCGGCGCGACGCGATCGCGTTCCTCCGGGAGGACGCCTAGCTCGCGGGCGTCGACGTCTCGAAGTACAGGTGGGTGTGCAGGCGGCAGCGCGGGTTGAAGGCGGCACCGCAGGCCGGGCACGCATCGACGTCGAGATAGGCCTCGATGGGCAGCTCCACGCCGCAGGCCCCGCAGAGCACCGCGCGCGTCGCGTGCTCCGCCACCGGCCACCGGCGTGCCGGGTGCCCGGTGGCCTCCTCGTGGCAGAGGTGGCACGGGTAGTACTCGCCGCAGCACGCGAAGCGGATCGCGACGATGTCGACCTCGGTGCGGTAGTGCACGCAGCGCGTCTGGTCGTCGACCACCGCGCCGCGCACCCGCGGGCGTGTGGATGGGGCGTCGTGCGTCATGTCATCCATGATCCCTGGAAGACGAGGATCGGCAGGAGCACGAACGCCGACCAGAACAGGCCCGCGACGAGCACCGTCCCAAGGAGGGCCGCGAGCACGAGCCCCCACGGCCTGACCCGGAGCGCCCCGACGACGAGCACGGACGTGCCGATCGCGATCTCGGTCCACCACCACGTCGGGTCGGTGGTGCCGGCGATCACGGTGAGCCCGTACGCGCCCTCGCCGATGAGCACGCCGGCGAGCACCGACGTGCCGAGCACCAGCTGCATGCCCCGACGGCGCAGCGCATGCGCCGCGGACCCGATCACCGGCCCCGCGATCGCCCCGATGATCGCCCACGCGGCAGGATCGAACTCGATACCGCGCCATCCGGATGCCACGGCGTATCCGAGCGTGAGCGCGACGAAGGCCCCGGCCCCGGCGACGGCCGCCTCCGGATAGCCGCGCGCGAGCAGCAGGACCAGCACGGCGGTCGGGATCATCCACCCGCCGGCCGAGTTCGCGAGGGGGACCGCCTCGGGCGCGAGGAGCAGCTGTCCGAACGAGGTGAGCATCCCGAGACCGAGGGCGATCGCGACGACCAGCGCGATGCGTCGTGCCGCGGCGATCCACGGATGGCGCGGCGCAGGGCGGGGCGGCGGCGTCGCGTCGGGGCGCCCGACCTCGGGGCGCGCGCCCGATGACGGTGCGGGTGCCGCGGATCGAGCCATTCCTGCACGCTAGACGTGATCGTGCCGTTCCGCGTCATCCGCGCGGCGGACTCGCAGGTCGCGTTCGCAGCGCCTTCGCAGCCGCCGCCCACGGGCAGCGCCTACGGTCGGGGTATGGGCCCGAGCGATTCGGATGGCGGCGGCGGGGGAGAGCGCCGCAGCCGGTGGCGGCCCGTGCGCACCCGACGGACGGAGCCGCCCGCATGGACCCGCGCGCTCCGCGAGGGCGACGACGCCGGGCTGTTCGGCCCGGGCAGTGCGGTCTGGGCCGTCAACGGCGCACTGCCCACGCTGGTCGCCGGCATCCGCGCCCTGCTCCTGCAGACGCTGCACCCGGGGGCCATGGCCGGCGTGCACGACCACTCCCGCTACCGCGAGGATCCGCTCGGCCGGCTCGACGGCACCGTTCGCTGGGTGGCGACGACGACCTTCGGCGACCGCCGCGCCGCAGCCGGGGCGTGCACGATGGTCACGCGGCTGCACGATCGGGTCACGGGAACCTACGTCGACGTCCGCGGCGAGGCGCGCCCCTACGCGGCGAACGATCCGGAGCTCCTCCGATGGGTCCACGACGCGTTCACCGAGGCCTTCATCGGCGCCCACGAGCACTGGGGCGGGCCGATCCCCGGAGGACCCGACGCCTACGTGCGCGAGTGGGCCGAGGTCGGCCGGCTCATGGGCGTGCCGGACCCGCCCGTCACGGTCGCGCAGCTGCGCGGCGAGCTCGACCGCTTCCTCGCCGACGCCAAGCCCGACGAACGGGTCGTCGAGGCGGTCCGGTTCATCAGGCGGCCGGGGCTCCCCGGGCTCGCCGGCCTGGCCTACCCGATCCTGTTCGGGGGTGCGGTCGCCTCGCTCGCGCCGCGCGAGCGCGAGCTGCTGGGCCTGCGTCGGCCGTGGTGGCCGGCGATCACGCTCACCCGGCTCGTGCTCGCGGTCGGCGTGGCCATGCTCGGGCGGATGTCGCCGAGCGAGCGGAACGCGCGGGCGCGCCTCGCGGGACTCGCGGGCGCGCCGGAGTCCGAGGACGCGCGTCGCGCCTGATCCCGCCGCGCGCGCGACGGCGCCGTCGCGGCCGTCAGTCGCGCCGCTCGTGATGCGCGGCGTCGCCGCCCGGCTCGACCATCGCACCGAACTCGTCGGCGGCCATCGTCGCGATCACGCCCGTGTCGGCGCGGTCCTCCTCGGGCTCGGCGGCACCGCCCGCACCCACCGCCACGGGGACCGGCGCCGGCGACTCGGCGGCCTCGCTCGCGGCGCGGGCGTCGGCGGCCTCCTGCAGCGCCGACTTCGCGCGCAGCGGCGGGGTCCGGAAGAACAGCGAGAGCACGAAGGCGATGAGGACCACGCCGAGGGCGACCCAGTAGACCTGCACGGCCGACGCGTTGAAGCCGATGAGGAAGGGGGCGGCGAGCCGCGGGTCGGCTCCCGTGAGGAACGAGGTGTCGTCGAGCGCCTCGCCGCCGACGGAGCCCTCGCCGTCGGCCGCGTCGTCGAGCGCCTGCTGCACCTGCGGGAGGACCTGGTCCACGACCTGGGCGCGCGTGGCGTCGTCCGCCAGGTCGAGCTGCGGCGGCAGCCCCTGGGTGATCGGCTCCACGACGGGCGCGTAGACGGTCGCCATGATCTCGGCGTTCGCCGGGGCCTCCGCGACGGTCGGATCGAGCGCGGCGTCGAGCGCGTCGGAGAGCGTCGCCTCGTCGGAGAACGACCCGGTGATGTTCGCCGGCATCAGCGTGAACAGCAGCGAGAGCAGCACCGCGGTGCCCGCCGTGCCGCCGATCTGGCGGAAGAACGTGGACGCGCTCGTCGCGACGCCCATGTCGCGCAGCCCGACCGAGTTCTGGCTCGCGATCGTGAGGGTCTGCATGAGCTGGCCGAGTCCGAGGCCGATGAGCACCATCGCGCCGGCCATGACCCAGTACGACGACCCGACGGTGAGCGTCGTGAGGTCGAGGAACCCGGCGGCCAGCAGCGCCGTGCCGAGGATCGGGAAGATCCGGTAGTGGCCGGTGCGGGCGATGATCTGGCCGCTGCCGATCGAGGCGATCATGAGGCCGAGGATCATCGGCAGCATCTGGAACCCGCTCTCGGTCGGCGTCGAGCCGAAGACGAGCTGGAGGTACAGCGGGATGGTGAGCATCGCGCCGAACATGCCGAAACCGACGAACACGCCGATCACCGTGGCCATCGAGAACGTTCCCGAGCGGAACAGCTTGAGCGGGATGATCGCGTCGTCGCCCATGCGCCGCTCGATGAGCACGAACGCGACGAGGCCGAGCACGCCGACGGCGTAGCAGGCGATCGCGATCGGGCTCGCCCAGCCCCAGTCGCGGCCCTCCTCGGCCACGAGCAGCAGCGGCACGAGGCCGACGATGATCGCGCTCGCGCCCCACCAGTCGATCCGCACGCTCGGATGGCCGTGTCGGGGCAGGTGCAGGAACCGCAGCACCATGGCGAGCGCCACGACGCCGACGGGCACGTTGACCAGGAACACCCAGCGCCATCCCGAGATGAACAGGATCTCGTCGGCGCCCGCGAACAGCCCGCCGACGAGCGGGCCGACGAGGCTCGAGACGCCGAAGACCGCGAGGAAGTAGCCCTGGTACCTGGCGCGCTCGCGCGGCGCGAGCATGTCGCCCATGATCGCGAGCGGCATCGACATGAGCCCGCCGGCTCCGAGGCCCTGGATGGCGCGGAACGCGGCGAGTTCGAGCATGGAGGTGGAGAAGCTGGCGAGCAGCGAGCCGACCATGAAGATCACGATCGCGGCGATGAACAGCGGCCTGCGCCCGAAGATGTCGGAGAGCTTGCCGTAGATCGGCGTCGAGATCGTCGAGACGATCAGGTAGGCGGTCGTGACCCATGCCTGCTGGCTGAGCCCGTCGAGGTCGTCGCCGATGGTGCGGATGGCGGTGCCGACGACGGTCTGGTCGAGGGCCGAGAGGAACATGCCGGCCATCAGGCCGAAGATCACGAAGAGGATCTGCCGATGGGACATCAGCGGCGTGGAGGCCGGAGCGGGGTTCGCGGGAGTGGTCATGACAGGGTGCATCGTAGTCCCGCTCAGGGACGTCCCTGTTGCCGATCGCGCCCCGGATGGCTAGCTTCGGCCCTGCAGGGCAGCATCCGGAGATCCGCTCGACGAGGAGGCGCGCGATGCTCTCCAACCACCACAACATCCCCGAGGTCCAGCCGCCCGATCGGCGGCGCCTCCGCGCGTTCGCGTTCGACCCGATGAGCTCGCGGCTCAGCGGCGAGTTCCTCACGATCGACATCCCGTTCGAGACGCGGCTGAAGCCGGGTCCGGACGGCGAGCTCGTGCAGGTCGTCGACTACGACGCGTCGCGCCGGTGCTGGTACCAACCCGTCGACCTCGATGATCCGCCCGTGCTCGCGCAGGAGGGCCTGCGGCCGTCCGAGAGCGACCCGCGATCGCACCAGCAGATCGTGTACGCCGTGACGATGAGCGTGATCGAGCGGTTCCAGCGCTTCACCGGCCGGCGCTTCCGGTGGCGCGGGGACGAGCGGCTGCGCCTCGTGCCGCACGCCTTCTACGGCCGGAACGCCTACTTCGACCCTGATCGGCGCGCGGTGCTCTTCGGCTACTACCGTGCGGCGGACTCCGACACGCAGGCGAACCTCCCGCACCAGCTCATGTTCACGTGCCTGTCGGTGGACATCATCGCCCACGAGGTCACGCACGCGATCGTGCACCGGATGCGCCCGCTGTTCACGATCGCGACGAACGCCGACGTCTACGCGTTCCACGAGGCGTTCGCCGACCTGGTCGCGCTGTTCCACCACTTCCTGTTCCGCGAGATCGTGGAGGACTTCGTCGCCGCGTCCCGCAGCGAGCTGTCCGACGCGTCGGCCCTGCTCTCCCTCGCCGACGAGTTCGGGCGCTCGACCGGCCGGGGCGGCCCGCTGCGCTCCGCGGTGGGCTCGGAGCCCGACCCGGCGGCCTTCGAGGCGACCCACGAACCGCACCGGCGCGGTGCGATCTTCGTCGCGGCGGTGTTCGACGCGTACCTCGCCACGTACAAGGCGCAGATCGCCGACCTGCGCCGGCTCGCGACGGGCGGATCGGGGGTGCTCGGCGACGGCGAGCTCGCCCCCGACCTCGTGCGCCGCATCGCCGGCGAGGCGGTGCGCAACGCCGACCGCCTGCTCGGCATGGTGGTGCGCGGGTTCGACTACCTGCCGCCCGTCGACGTGACCTTCGGCGACGTCGTCCGCGCGGTGATCACGGCCGACCGCGACCTCTTCCCCGACGACGTGATCCACCTGCGCGGCCACCTCGTCGAATCGCTCCGGCGCCGCGGCATCTTCCCGCCCGGGGTGGTCTCGCTCGCCGACCAGGCCCTCCTGTGGCGTCGTCCGGTCGCCGACCTCGACCTCACGGAGGGCGATGCGGCCGTCGACCTCGGGGGACTGATCCTCGACTCGACGATCAAGCTGGACCCGAGCGCGACGCCGCAGCAGGCGGCGGGTCGCGCCGCGCGCGACCGCTCCGAGCCCGTCTTCGCGCAGACCTCGGACTGGGCCGAGGCGCACGCGATCGAGCTCGGGCTCGATCCCGACGCCGGCGGGTTCCGCGTGCTCGGCATGCACGTCGGCTTCCAGGGCGCCGCCGACGGGCAGTCGCATCCGCGCATCTTCATCCAGCTCGTGCAGCGGCGCGAGGACCTCGAGGTCGGCGAGGACCGCGACACCCGCACGCGCCTGCACGCCGGCTGCACGGTGATCGCGAACGTCGACGGCCGCGTGAACTGGGTCGTGCCCAAGCCCCTGCCCTACCGCAACCCCGAGGCGCTCGACCTCCTCGCCGACCCCCTCCGGTCGTACGCCAGGGAGCAGCACGCGGCGGGCGTGCAGCGACTGCGCGACATCCGGGCCTGGCTGGGGGAGGTCGAGGACGAGGACCCCCTCGCGATCTGGCTCGAGGAGCCGGCGATCTCGCGCCTCACCTTCGCGAGCCTGCACGGCCCGGAGGAGGACTGACATGTCCGAGGCGACCGTCACGATCCGCATGTACAACCCCGGGTTCGGCGACTGCTTCCTCGTCACCGTCGCCGACGGCGAGGCGTCGTGGCGGATGCTCATCGACTGCGGCGTGCACAGCCACGGGCGCGCGCCCGTCGAGGGCGGCACTCGCCCGATCGGCGACGTGGTCGCCGCCGTCATCGCGCAGCTGGCCGACGAGAGCCCGGACGGGCAGCCGCGCCTCGACGTCGTGGCGGCCACGCACCGCCACTCCGACCACGTCTCCGGCTTCGCCGACGACGCCTGGGCGGGCGTCGAGGTCGGCGAGGTCTGGGTGCCGTTCGTGGAGGACGAAGCCGATCCGGACGGGCGCGCGCTCCGGCACGGCTTCGCCGCCTCCGCCGAGGCGCTGCACGGGCTCATCGAGCTCGCCGCCGCCGACGGCGGAGCGGGCGATGCGTGGCCCGAGGGGCTCGAACTGGCGATGGAGTTCGCCGTGAACTCCGGACCGAACCTCGACGCGGCGGCCCGCCTCGTCGACGGCGGATTCAAGGGCGGCGCCGCGGCGCACGAGGTGCGCTTCCTGCCCTACCGGCACGAGGAGCTCAACCGCATCGCGCTGCCCGTCCCGGGCGCCGTCGTGCACGTGCTCGGGCCCTCGCGGGACCCGGAGGACCTCAAGCGGATGGATCCGCCGACCGCCGTCCGCTGGCTCGGGGAAGCCGCGGGGGAGCTCGGCGAGGGCGACGCGCGGCGCGACATCTTCGATCCGATGTACGCCCTGCCGCGCGACGACCCGGGCGACCGGATCCCGATCGAGCTGGTCCGCGCCCGCGACGGCATGCGCCTGGACCGGCTCGCGCTCGACGAGGCCGCGCTGCTGCGTGCGGCGTCGGTGCTCGAGCGGTCGGTGAACAACACGAGCCTCTTCCTCGTGCTCGACGTGCGGGGCACCCGCTTCGTCTTCGTCGGCGACGCGCAGCACGGCGCGTGGCGGCACGTGCTCGACGACCCCCACGCGCGGGAGCTCGTCACGGGGGCCGTGTTCTACAAGGTCGGCCACCACGGCTCGCACAACGCGACGCCGAAGCCGGTGGCCGCCGACCTCCTGCGTGCGGGCGGCGTCGCGATGGTGCCGGTCGGCACCGTGAAGCGGTGGAAGGACACCATCCCGGAGCACCTGATCCTCGAGGCGCTGCACGACGCGGGCGCCCACGTCGTCCGCGCCGACGAGCCGGACACGGGCGAGGAGGCGTGGGGCGACGACCTCGGGTTCCGCGTCGGCCCGGACGGCCTGTGGAGCGAGGTGCGCTTCAGCGTGCCGTGACGCCGGTTGCGGCCGGGTCGTCGTCGAGGCCCCAGAACGCGCCGGACAGCCCCACGCTCGCGAAGTACGAGCGCGCCTCGGAGGGCTCGCGCCGCACGTACGGCGAGTCGAGGCGGCCGTCGTACCAGTGCGCGGCCAGGCGCCACAGCGTCGCGAGGTCGAACACCGAGCCGCGCACGTTGCCGGTCGCCCTGAGCCAGTCGTCGACGCACCGCTCGTCGCAGAAGATGCGCTGGTGCCCGCACGTGTGCACGACGTCGTCCCAGATATGGGCGGTCGGCACGAGGAAGTGGGCGACCTCGTCGCCCGCGGGCGGTCCGTCGCGGTCGACGACGTAGGCGTGCGGGGTGCCGCAGGCCGGGCACGTGGTCGCCACGAGCACCTCGTCGACGCCGGGCACCAGGTTGGGGATCGCGAACGCGTCCCACGCGCATCCGCCCCACCAGAGCGTGCGTTCGCCCATGACGGAGAACCCGAGGTTGATGCTCGCGAACGGGTGCGCCATCACGATCCGGCCGTCCGAGTCGAGGACGACGTGCCGTTGCGCGGCGAGATCGGCCAGCGCGCGGTCGACCGCCGCGGCATCCAGCCCGGCGGCTGTTCCGAGCGCCTCGCGCGACGGCGCGCGGCCGTCGCCCGCGAACCCGCGGTACACCGCCATCCGGACGCGCTCGGCCCCGTCGGCCCGAGCGGGCTCGGTCGTCTCGTGCACCATGCGCCGCACGCTACGCGGCTGCACGCACCCCACGCGGCCCCCGAACGGGGTCGCCGACGCCCGACGCGCCGCCGGGTTCGCCGGGAACCCTGCCGAGAACGCCGGAACGGCACCTAGCATTGGCGCATGAGTGCGCAGGCCCAGGCGCCGGACACCACCACCAGCGGCGTCCGCCGAAAGGTGCGGCTGCGCCGCGGCTCGAGCGACCGGGCGGCGGCGGCGTTGCTGCTCGCGGGCACCCTGCTCGCGATCCTCTGGGCGAACTCGCCGTGGGGATCGACCTACGAGGCGTTCTGGGAGACCGAACTCGACATCGGGATCGGCCAGCTGCAGTTCCATGCGACGCTGCACGAGGTCGTCAACGACGTGCTCATGACGTTCTTCTTCTTCGTGGTCGGCCTCGAGGTCAAGCGCGAGTTCACGATCGGCGAGCTCACCGACCGCTCGCGTGCGATCGTGCCGGTCGTCGCGGCGATCGCGGGCCTCGTGGTGCCCGCGCTCATGTTCGTGCTCATCGCCCTGCCGACCGGCGAGGTCGGGGCCTGGGGCATCGTCATCTCGACCGACACCGCGTTCCTGCTCGGCGCCCTCGCGATCATCGGACCCCGGTTCCCGGCGCGCCTGCGCACGTTCCTGCTCACCCTCGCCGTCGTCGACGACGTCGGCGCGCTCCTGGCGATCGGCATCTTCTACAACAGCGGGCTCGACCCCGTCCCGCTCGCGATCGCGGTCGTGCTCATGGTCGCGATCGCGCTCGTGCGCTTCCTGCGCGCGGGCCGCGGCATCTCGTACGCCCTGCTCGGCGCGGCGCTGTGGATCGCGATCCTCGCGGCCGGCATCCACCCCACGCTCGCCGGCGTCGCGATCGCGCTGCTCATCCCGGTGTTCCCGCCGCGGCGGGTCGACGTCGAGCGCACGGCCGAGCTCACGCGCGCGTTCCGCGAGTCGCCGAACGCGCAGTACGCCGCGGCCGTGAACCGCAGCCTCCGCGACTCGCTGTCCATCAACGACCGGCTGCAGGCCGAGTGGGGGCCGTACATCGCCTTCCTCGTGTTGCCGATCTTCGCGCTGGCGAACGCCGGCGTGCACCTGGACGCCGAGACGCTGGGCGCCGCGTTCACGTCGCCGCTCACGTGGGCGATCATCGCCGGCCTCGTGCTCGGCAAGTTCGTCGGCATCACCGGCGCCACCGCCCTCGTGGTCGCGACGAAGATGGGCCGGCTCGCGCCGGGACTCCGGATGCCCCGCGTCGCCGGCGGCGCGGCGCTCTCGGGCATCGGGTTCACGATCTCGCTCTTCATCGTCGGCCTCGCGATCTCCGATCCCGAGACCCAGGACCACGCCCGGGTCGGCGTCCTCACGGCCTCGGTCGTCGCCTTCGCCCTGGGCTGGGCGGTGTTCCTCGTCGCCGACCGGCTGTGGCCGCCGGCGCCCGTGGGGAAGGTCCTCGTGCGGCCCTTCGACGCGGAGCGCGACCACTACCGGGGTCGTCCCGACGCGCCGTACACGATCGTCGAGTACGGCGACTTCGAGTGCCCGTTCTGCAGCCGGGCGACCGGGTCCATCGACGCCGTGCTCGAGCACTTCGGCGACGACGTCCGGTGGGTGTGGCGCCACCTGCCGCTCGAGTCCGTGCATCCGCACGCGAAGCTCGCGGCCCAGGCGTACGAGGCGGCGGCCCTCCAGGGGCGCTTCCTCGACATGTCGCACATGCTCTTCACCCACCAGGACGCCCTCGAGCCCGACGACCTGTGCCGGTACGCGAACGAGATCGGGCTCGACGTCGACCGGTTCCTCGAGGACCTGCGGTCGCCCTCGGTGGTGCGCCGCGTGGAGGACGACCAGATCGACGCCGAGCTCATGGACCTGCACTCCACCCCGACGTTCTTCGTCGGGGGGAAGCGTCACATCGGGCCGTGGGACTCGCGGACGCTCATCCGCGCGCTCGAGGCCTCGGCCCGGCCCGCACCGGACGCCGCGGCCGGCGGGTCGGCGGCCCGCTGACGGCCCCGCCGCCACGCGGAGCCGGGAAGGGACGTGTCGCGGCGACCGCGACGTCGGCAGGTTCTCACGCGCTCGGAGCGCGGTGCCGCGAGACGCCGGCGACCACGAGCGCCGCCCCGATCGCGGCGTACACGGCGAGGGCGACGAGGTCGCCCCACCCCGACCCCACGCCCAGCCCGGCGAGCAGCAGGTCGTGCCCGGGCCCGGTCGGAAGGAGCCCGGCGGCCGTGACGAAGAACGCCGGGACGGTCGAGGAGACGCCCGCCGCCAGGGCGATCACGGCCGCGACCGTCGCGACCGTCCGCCCGGGCCCGCCGAAGGCGGCCGCGAGGCCGTGGTTGACGAGCGCGAACACCGCCCCGGCCGCGATCGCCGCCGCGAGGAACCCGAGCCTGGGCGCGAGGTCGACGTCGATGACGGGGAGCAGGACGGCGCCGACGAGCGCGCCCTGCGCCGCCCCGAGGGCGACGCCGGGGCCGATGGCGCGACCGGCGATCCCGACCGTCGAGTCCGCGGTGAGCAGTCGCCGACGCGGGACCGCGCGGCGCGCCAGCGCGAGGACGATCCCGCCGACCCAGAGCGCGAGGACGGCGAACAGCGGCGCCGACTGGCTGCCGTCCGGCGGCACCGTGACGTCGGTGCGCGCGGGTCGCGCGACGACGGCCGAGAGCGTCGTGATGTCGGACTCCGAGTACGTCGGGATCTGCTCGACCGCCTCGGCGAGCCCGTCCGAGAGCTGGTCGGCGCCGGAGGAGGTCTCGTCGGCGCCGGATGCGACCTCCTGGGCACCCTCGTTCACCGAGGCGCCGCCCGATGCGCTCTCGTCCGCGCCTGCGGCGACCTCGTTCGCGCCGGCAGCGGACTGGTCGATCCCCGAGACGAGCGGGGGCATGCCCGCGGCGAGCTGCGCGTTGCCCGCGGCGACCTGGTCGGCGCCGGAGGCGAGCGCCTGGACGTCGCCGTCGACCGCTTCGACCCGGCTCAGCACCGCGGCGGCGCGGGTGCACAGCGGACCGGGTCGCTCCGCGCAGAGGTCGTCGACGAGCGCGGCGAAGTCGTCGGTCGCGCCGGCGAGTGCCGCCGCGCCCGCGTCGAGCGCCGCGGCGACCTGCGCCGACCCGGTCGCGAGCTGCGCGGTGTCGGCGGGCAGCGACTGCACCGAGGCGTCGATCTGCGCGAGGCCGGAGGCGAGCGACGCGGCCCCGGCATCGAGCGTGTCCAGGCCGGATGACAGCTGGGCGGTCCCGGCCGCGAGCGAACCCGCGCCGCCGGCGAGGCTCGCGGCGCCCGACGCGAGCTCGGCGGCGCCGTCGGCCGCCTGCCCGATCTGCTCGTTGATGGTGTTGAAGCCCTCGTACACGTTGCCGAGGTAGCGCTCGGTCAGCTGCGCGTTGAAGGTCGCGACCGCGGCCTGCGTGATCACCTCGGTGAGCGCGGGATCGAGGTACGCGGTCGCGGGCGTCGTCCGCACGTGCAGCACGGCCTGCACGGCGTCCGCCGCGGGACCGGAGATCGAGGTCGCGTCGGCCGAGAACGACGACGGGATCGTCACGACCGCGGCGTACCGGCCGTCGCGGAGCCCGCTCGCCGCGTCGTCGTCGTTGGTGAGGATCCACGTGAAGTTCGGCTCCGAGGGCGCGGGCGTGGCCGTGGCGTCGGGGCCGGGGTCGTCCGGTGCGCCGCTGCCGGCGGTGCCGCCGATGAGGCCGGCCGCGAACTCGCGCCCGAGCGGCACGGTCTGCCCGTTCAGCTGCACCGGGGTGTCGTCGTTCACGACGGCCGCGGTGACGCGGTCGAGGTCCTGCACCGGGGCCGCGAGGCCCCACGCGAGCAGCCCGGCGACGATGAGCGGAACCGCGAGCACCCCGATGATGCCGAGGAGGCCCAGTCGGTCGGAGCCCTCGACGGAGGAGAACGTCGGCTCGGACACGTCAGGTCACCGCCGATGGTTCGGGTGCGGGCGCGGGTGCGAGCCGGGCCGTCACCGGCGGCGTCCCCGCGGGGAGCACCGACTCGGCGGCGGCCGGCGTGGAGGCCGTCACGACGATCGTGAGCGCGTGGCCGGTGCGCCGCTCGGCGCCGTGCCGTGCCCCGGTGAGGACCTCGCGCAGCTCCTCGCGGATGTCGGCGTCCGGCACCGCGTCGACGTCGTCGAGCACGACGATGCGCGCATCGCCCGACGTCGCGTCGACGACCGCGCCGACCGGGTCGGCCACCGCCCCGAGCCCGACCACGGCCGTGCGCCGGCGCACGGTCGCGGCCCGCACCGGGAGCACCAGCCCCGCGACCTTCACGCGCTCGCCGGTCACACGCGCGCGCCCCGTCAGGCCGAGCACGGCGGCGCGGCGGTCCGCCGCCGTGCCGCCGGAGAGCACCAGCGCTCCGCCGTCCGGCACGCGGAGGTCGAGGCGCGCGGATGCGGCCGTCGCGAGGAGGCCGTCCGCCGCGATCGCCTCGGTCGCGCCGGGCGAGGGCCAGTCGGACAGCGCGTCCTCCTCCGCCAGTCCCTCGCCCTCCACGTCGAAGTGCGGCAGCGCCCGGTCGAGCGACGCCGGGAACCACCAGGCGTGGCGGCCGAACCACGCGAGCACGGCGGGCGTCAGCGTCATCCGCACGATGAAGGCGTCGATCGCGACCCCGGTGGCCAGGCCGAAGGCGATGGGCTGCATCGACGCCTCGCCGTTGAGGATGAAGCCGCTGAAGACCGTGAACATGATGATCGCAGCGGCGGTGACCACGCGCGCCGACGCGTGGAAGCCGCCCTCGATCGCGGGTCGCGGTTCGCCGTGCTTCAGGAACTCCTCGCGCATGCGGCTGACCAGGAACACCTCGTAGTCCATCGCGAGGCCGAACAGCACGCCCATGACGATGATCGGCATGAAGCTCGTGACCGCGCCCACCGACTGCACGTTGAGCGGCCCCGCCAGCACTCCGTCGACGAACACGAGGCTCGTCAGGCCGAAGCCGGCGCCGATGGACAGCACGTACCCGAGCGCCGCCGTGATCGGCACCACGATGGAGCGGAACACCATCGCCAGCAGCACGAGCGAGAGCCCGACGACGAGCAGGCCGAACGGCAGCAGCGCGCTCCCGAGCCGCTGCGAGATGTCGATGCCGAGCGCGGTGACGCCGGTGACCGACAGGTCGACCGCGTACTCCTCGAGGTAGACGTCCTGCATCCCTCGCAGGCGGTGGACCAGCTGCTCGGTCGCCTCCGAGGCGGGTGCGCCCTGCGGGATCACCTGGATGACCGCGGTGTCACCGGTCTCGTTCGGCGTGGCGAGCGGGACCGCCGCGACGCCCGGGACGCTCGCGATGTCGTCGCCGAGGTCGTCGACGAGCGTGACGGGATCGGTGCTCTGGATGACCGAGCCGGTGAGGATCAGCGGCCCGTTCGCGCCGGCGCCGAAGTGCTCGGCGATCAGGTCGTAGGTGACCCGGCCGGGGGCGCCCTCGGGCAGCGAACCCGAGTCGGGCAGGGCCAGCCGCAGGTTCGCGGCGGGCAGTGCCGCGAGCGCGAGCACGGCGGTGACGAGCACGACCGTGACCGGGGGCCAGCGGATGGCGCCGCGCACCCAGTGCCCGAAGAACCCGCCGGGGCGGGCGGGTGCGGGGTCGCCCGCGGTCGCTGCATCGGTGGTGCCCGCTGGATCCGTCGTGCCGTGGTCGGGGTGCGGCGGGTCGGCGGCCGCGCTCGCCGGGGCGTCCGGGCCCTCGCCGTCGGGCTCCGCGGCGTCCGTCCGCCCGCCGGGCCGATAGCGCTTCGGCACGATCCGCCACTTCGCGAACCCGAGCAGCGCCGGCGTGAGCGTGAGTGCGACGAGCGCCGCGCTCATGACGGCGAGGGCCGCGCTGATCCCGGTCAGCGTGAGGAACGGGATGCGGGCGACGCTGAGCCCGATGAGCGCGATGACGACCGTCATCGCGGCGAACACGACGGCCGAGCCGGCGGTCGCGACCGCGCGCGGCGCGGACTCCTCGGGGGGCATCCCGCGCTTCACCTGGTCCTGGTGCCGGGAGACGATGAACAGGGAGTAGTCCACGCCGACGGCGAGGCCGAGCATGACCGCCAGGAGCGGCGCCGTCGAGGTGATGGTCAGCCAGCGCGTCGCGGTCAGCACGACCGCGACCGCCGTGCCGACCCCGACCAGGGCGGTGGTGATGGGCATGCCGGCCGCGACGAGCGAGCCGAAGGTGAGCAGCAGCACGCCGAGCGCGATGAACACGCTCGTCACCTCGCTGAGGCCGATGCCGGGGTTCACCTGCGAGTACAGGGCGCCGCCGACGCTCACCTCGGAGCCGTCGGGCAGGTTCCCCTGCAGCGTGACGCCCTCGGCCTGCAGGGCGGCGGACGTCGACGGCAGGATGTCGACGGCCTGGTCCGTGAGCTGGATGGTCACGAGCACGGCCGAGGAGTCCGAGGCGATGTCGAAGGTCGAGGTGTCGTCGTACGGCGAGCTGACGGCGGAGACCTGCGCGATCCTCCCGAGCGCGGTGATCGCGTCGTCGACGGCGGACTCGAAGTCGGGGTCGGTGACGTCGCCGCCGTCGGGGGCGACGGCGACGAGCTGCGCCGAGGTGCCGGAGAACTGCGGGAAGGTCCGGGCGAGCGCATCGAGCGCGTCCTGCGACTGCGTGCCGGGGAAGGCGTAGGTGTTGTTCGTGCCGGCCCCGAGCAGCGCGGCGAGGGCGAAGAGCAGGGCGAGGACGCCCACCCAGAGCAGCACGACGAGGACGCGAGCGCGGTACGCCCAGCGCCCGAGCGCATGCAGGGTCGAGGACACCTCTCACGCTCCCCCCGAAGCGGCGTCGAACACCCCCAACCTAGCCACGCCGTCGCGCGGGCCGCAACGACCGTGACACGCCCGGATCGGCGCTCGGGCGGGGACCGGGTATGCTGGCGGGTCGGCCCGCGGCATCCGCGGTGCCCCACGGCCCTCGCGGGCCGCGCGCGACGTGGCGCTCACTCGACACCCCCATCGGCTCGAGCCGAGCCCCGCCGAACGGAGACCCCATGTCCGCGCCTGCCCCCGCGCGTCCCGCCCCCGCGCCCGATCCCGCTCGGACCGCCGCGAACGGCGGTTCGCCGTCCGTGCTCACCGCCCTGCGTACCCCGCGGCTGCTCACCCGGGAGGTCCTCGCCGGGCTCGTGGTCGCGCTCGCCCTCATCCCCGAGGCGATCTCGTTCTCGATCATCGCGGGCGTCGACCCGCGCGTCGGGTTGTTCTCGTCGTTCGTGATGGCGGTCTCGATCGCGATCCTCGGCGGTCGCCCGGCGATGATCAGCGCCGCCACGGGCGCCGTCGCGCTCGTGATCGCGCCGGTCGCGCGCGATCACGGCATGGACTACTTCATCGCGACCGTGATCCTCGCCGGCGTGTTCCAGCTGGTGCTCGGCGCCCTCGGCGTGGCGAAGCTCATGCGCTTCATCCCGCGCAGCGTCATGGTCGGCTTCGTGAACTCGCTCGCGATCCTCATCTTCGCGGCGCAGCTGCCGCACCTCATCGGCGTGCCGTGGCTGGTCTACCCGCTCGTCGCGGCGGGCCTCGTGATCATGGTCGGCGTGCCGCGGCTGACGAAGGCGGTGCCGGCGCCGCTGATCGCGATCGTGGTGGTCACGACCGTCGTCGTGGTCGCCGGATGGCAGGTGCCGACCGTGGGCGACGAGGGCGAGCTGCCGGAGAGCCTGCCCGAGCTGTTCATCCCGAACGTGCCGCTCACCTGGGAGACGTTCACGATCATCGCGCCCTTCGCGCTCGCGATGGCGCTCGTGGGCCTGATGGAGTCGCTCATGACGGCCAAGCTCGTCGACGACATCACCGACACCCACTCGCGCAAGACCCGCGAGGCGCTCGGGCAGGGCGCCGCGAACATGCTCTCCGGCCTGTTCGGCGGCATGGGCGGCTGCGCGATGATCGGCCAGACGATGATCAACGTCAAGGTCTCGGGCGCCCGCACCCGGATCTCGACGTTCCTCGCGGGCGTGTTCCTGCTCGTCCTCGTCGTCGGGCTCGGCGACCTGGTCGCGATCATCCCGATGGCCGCGCTCGTGGCCGTCATGGTCATGGTCTCGGTCGCGACCTTCGACTGGCACTCGGTGCGCCTCGCGACGCTGCGGCGCATGCCGAAGTCGGAGACGACCGTGATGGTCGCGACCGTCGCGGTGGTCGTGGCGACCCACAACCTCGCGATCGGCGTGATCGTCGGCGTGCTCGTCGCGATGGTCGCGTTCGCGCGCCGCGTCGCGCACCTGGCGACGGTGACCCGCACCCTCGCGCTCGACGAGCCCGTGCCGACGGCGTACTACGTCGTCGACGGCGAGCTCTTCTTCGCCTCGTCGAACGACCTCACCACCCAGTTCGAGTACGCCGACGACCCCGAGCGCGTGGTCATCGACCTGTCGCGCTCGCACGTGTGGGACGCGTCGACGGTCGCGGCGCTCGACGCGATCACGACGAAGTACGAGCGCCACGGCAAGCGCGCCGTGATCGAGGGGCTCAACGAGGCGAGCACCGCCATGCACGCCCGCCTGGCCGGGCAGCTCGGCGCCGGGCACTGACCCGCGCGCCGGCCGCGGACGCGACGAGGGGCGGATGCCGCGGCATCCGCCCCTCGCCTCGTCCGGGAGGAACTCAGACGTTCAGGTCGACGTCCTTGGTCTCCTTGACCATCGAGACGCCGATGAGCGAGATCACCGCGGCGATCGCGACGTAGAGCCCGATCGTCCACGACATGCCGGTCGCGCCGAGCAGTGCCTCGGCGATCATCGGGGCGAACGCGCCGCCGAGGATGGCGCCGAGCGCGTAGCCGATCGAGACGCCCGAGTAGCGCACCTTCGCCGGGAACATCTCGGCGTAGAGCGCCGCCTGCGGGCCGTACGAGAGGCCGAGGCCGAACGTCATGAGGAACAGCGCCACGAAGTACCAGACGATGTCGCCGGTGTCGATGAGGAACCACATCGGGATCGCCCACAGCGCGAGGAACGCGTAACCGATCTGGAAGGTGCGGATGCGCCCGAGGCGGTCGGAGAGGCGGCCGCCCCAGAGGGTGAACACCAGCCAGCCGAAGGAGGCGAACACGGTCGCGAGGAGCACGGCCGGGCGGTCCATGCCGAGCACCTTGACCGCGTAGGTCGCGAAGTAGGCGATGAGCAGATAGCCGGCCGCGTTGTTCGCGATGAAGATGACGGCGGTGAGCACGACGTTCTTCGTGTTGGTGCGGAAGAGCTCCTTCAGCGGTGCGGAGGACTCCTGCTTGCGCTCCTGCAGCTCCTGGAAGACGGGGCTCTCCTCGACCGCACGGCGGATCAGGTAGCCGACCACGATCAGCACGATCGAGAGCATGAACGGGATGCGCCAGCCCCACTCGAGGAACGCCTCGGCCGACATCGTCGAGGTGATGACCCAGAGCGTGAAGGTCGCGAGGATCATGCCGACCGGCACGCCGATCTGCGGGAACGCGCCGAAGAAGCCGCGCTTGCCCTTCGGGGCGTGCTCGACCGACATCAGGGCCGCGCCG
>NZ_JBEPKA010000024.1:0-45722 GCF_040496015.1 Agromyces litoreus | reverse complement strand
CGCGGGGGTCCGCGACCTCACCGGTGCGGGCGACGCGTTCGCGGCGGGTTGGCTCGCGGCCAGGATCGGCGGGGCGGATGCCACGGCGGCCTGCGTCGCGGGGCACGCCCTCGCGGCATCCGTCATCTCCTCGCCGGGCGGAGACGTCGGCACCCGCGGTTGAGCCGGTGGCGCGGTACGAGGCGCCGTCCACAGCCGCACCGCGCGTGCCCGAACTCCCAGCGCATCCACGTATGCTGCAAGGCGGCCCGCGAACTCCGGCGACGGATGACGCCGCTGCGCGCGCTGCGACAGGAAGACGACATGAGCGACACCCAGACCACGCCCGGCCCCCGCGCCGCCGCACGTGCCGCCGAGCGAGCGGCCGAGCGCGCCGCCCGCACCGGCGGCATCCCGACCACCCCGCGCCCCGACGCCCCCGCTCGCGACCACGGCTCCGCCGACCACGACCGCCCGGCGCGCCGCAGCCCGTTCGGCCGACGCGGTGAGACGCCGGTCGGCCCGCGCGCGACGTTCCGGCAGCTGCTGCCGTTCATCTTCGAGCACCGCCCCGTGCTCGCGCTCGTCGTCGTGCTCTCGATCGTGGGCGCGCTGGCCACGCTCGCCCAGCCCCTGCTCGTCAGTCGGGTCATCACGCTGGTCGAGGCGGAGGACCCGCTCAACGGCCTCGTCTGGGCCCTCATCGCGCTCGTCGTCGTCAGCGCGATCATCACCGGCTACCAGCACTACCTGCTGCAGCGGACGGGCGAGGGCGTCGTGCTCTCGAGCCGCCGACGGCTCATCGCGAAGATCCTGCACCTGCCCATCAGCGAGTTCGACGCGCGCCGCACGGGCGACCTCGTGTCGCGCGTCGGCAGCGACACGACCATGCTTCGCGCGGTGCTCACCCAGGGCCTCGTCGAGGCCATCGGCGGCAGCGTCACGTTCATCGGCGCGCTGATCGCCATGCTGATCCTCGACCCGGTGCTGCTCGGGCTCACGGTGCTGGTCATCACCGTCGCGATCACCGTCGTGACCCTGCTGTCCTCGCGCGTCCGCGACGCCTCGCATGCCGCCCAGGCCAAGGTCGGCGACGTCGCGGCGTCGGTCGAGCGGGCCATCACGTCGGTGCGCACCATCCGAGCCGCGGGCGCCACGGAGCGCGAGGTCCGCGACGTCGAGCGCGAGGCCGAGGGCGCGTGGTCGATGGGCGTCAAGGTCGCCCGCATCTCGGCCCTGATCGTGCCCATCGCGGGCATCGCGATGCAGGTCTCGTTCCTCGTCGTGCTCGGCGTCGGCGGGTTCCGCGTCGCGTCGGGCGCGATCACCATCGCGAACCTCGTGGCGTTCATCCTGTTCCTGTTCCTGATGATCCTGCCGCTCGGGCAGGCGTTCGGCGCCGTGACCTCGGTGAACCAGGCGCTCGGCGCACTCGGCCGCATCCAGGAGATCCTCGACCTCCCCGACGAGGACGCCCGCGACCGCGAGCTCGCCGCACGGGCCGTGATGGTCGGTCCCGCCAACGAGGGACTGCTCCCGCAGGCGCCCGCGATCGAGTTCGACGACGTGCACTTCGCCTATGCGCCCGCCCGACCCGTCGACGCGACGGAGGGCGACGTGGACGGCGAGCGGGACGCCACCGCGCCGGCCGTCGCACGCGATCGTGGACCCGTCCTCCGCGGCGTCTCGTTCCGCGTCCCCCGCGGGCAGCGCATCGCGCTCGTCGGTCCCTCCGGCGCGGGCAAGTCGACGATCCTCTCGCTCATCGAGCGCTTCTACGACCCGAGCGTCGGCAGCGTCCGCATGGGCGGGCTCGACCTGCGCTCGCTCGACCGCGTCGAGCTGCGCGCCCAGGTGGGCTACGTCGAGCAGGACGCGCCGGTGCTCGCGGGAACGATCCGCGACAACCTGCGCCTCGGCAGCCCGGACGCGACCGACGCCGAGTGCGTGCACGTGCTCCAGGCGGTCAACCTCGGGTCGGTGCTCGAGCGCGACCCCGCGGGGCTCGACGCCCAGGTCGGCGAGAACGGCATCATGCTCTCGGGCGGTGAGCGCCAGCGCCTCGCGATCGCCCGCGCTCTCCTCGCGGCGCCGCCGATCCTGCTGCTCGACGAGTCGACCTCCTCACTGGACGGCGTGAACGAGCGGATGATGCGGGAGGCCATCGACGCGGTGGCCGCCGGCCGCACGCTCATCGTGATCGCGCACCGGCTCTCGACCGTCGTCGACTCCGACCGGATCGTCGTGCTCGATGAGGGCCGCGTGATCGGCGAGGGCACGCACGGGCAGCTCGTGGAGACGGTGCCGCTGTACCGCGAGCTCGCGGAGCACCAGCTGCTGGTCTGACCCGCCCTGGTGGGAGCGGAGCGCCGCTCCGCGGTGCGGTGGTCAGGGCGCGCCCCGACGCGCGGTCGGTGCGGGCGCGGATGCCGCGGGTGCCGGCCGTTCGTAGCGTCACCTCCATCGTGCGCACCACGCCGTCCGGCGGGCGCACCATCCCGACGGAGGATCACCATGACCATGCTCGACACCCCCAGGAGCCGCACCCGCGGCGCGACTCCCCTGCGCGACCTCGCCGGCGTACTCGGTGCGCCGGACCACGACTCGATCGACGCGCCGCCGCCGGGCCCCGACTTCGACGCGCTCCGCGCGCGCATCCAGGCCTGGGTCCGCGAATGGGACACGCAGCGACTGCCCGCCTTCGAGCCGGCGCGCTCGGTCGCCCCGGCCGGTGAACGGCACAGTTCGCTCCGCGCCGCGCCGACGCGCGCAGACGGATCCGTGCGCCTCTCGGCGAGCCTGTACGACCCGCCGAGCCGTGGCGGAGAGGCCCTCGCCTGGACCCGCGACTGGGCCACGGCGGCCGTGCTGCCGCCGGCCCCGGCCGACGGCCGGCTCTTCTACCGGTTCCGCGCAGGCGGCCGCCTCGTGCTCGACGGCCGCGCCGACACCGCGCTCGCCTCGACCCGCGTGCATGTCGGGGTCTCCCCCGACGTCGGCGCGGCCGGCCCCTTCGACGCCCCGGAGTTCATCGTCCCGGTCGTGCGCCCGCTCGTCGGGGTCGCCGCCGGCGAGGACGTCGACGCGCGCGCCGAGCACGAGTTCGAGGGCTCGGTCGCCGTGCGCGCCGGGATGTCGCCGGTCGTCGGCATCGTGCTGGGCGCCGACGTCGTGTTCCGCGACGGGTGGATGCGGCTGCACGAGGGGTCGAGCCTGTGGGCCGGAGCACCCGGAAGCGGTCCGACGGGGTCGATCGAGGTGCGCTTCGCGCCGGACGCGCTGCTGGAGCTCTTCGGCGGCTGAGGCCGGGGCGCACGGCCGCACCGCGGCGACCTCGCGCGCGGCGCGGCGGCGTACGCTCGCCGCATGGGACGCTTCGCCGTGGTGCTGCCGATCGAGCCGCTCGCGACCGGTGACCGCTTCCCCGTCTCGGCGTGGCCGCTGCACGTGACCGTGGTCGAGCCGTTCGAGACGCCGCTCGCCGCCGCGGCGATCGCGGAGCTCATCGGGCCGGTGCTCCGGGGTCGCGGCTCGATCGATGCCCGTGCGGTGGATCGCGCGCGGTTCGGCCGCCGCCACGACGTGCCGGTCACGCTGCTGCGCGACGACGGCCCCCTGGGCGCCATGCGCACGCTCCTCCTCCGGGCCCTCCGGGAGGCCGACGTCGACGTCGCCCGCGCGCGACTGGACTTCCGGCCCCACGTCACCGACGGGGTGCACGGTTCGGTGCCGCCCGGCCGCACCGTCCGCCTCGACCAGGTCGCGCTCGTCGACCTCCGCCCGCCCGAGGGGCGCGCACATCGTTCGGTCGCCGCGACCTGGCACCTCCGCGACGACGGCTGAGCCGGCCGGCGGATCAGGCGGGCCCGGGGCGTCCGGCGCCGACCACGGCCGTACCGGTCTCGGCCGCGACGGCGCCGCCGTCCGCGCCCTTGCGCCACGGCCAGCGCCCGGAGATCTCGACTTCGAGCGACCAGCTGAGGAACGTGCGGATGAGGACGATGAGCGCGAGCACGCCCACCGACTCGAGCGTCGGCTCGACGGCGACGGTGCGGATGATGTCGGCGGCGACGAGCAGTTCGAGGCCGATCAGGATGCCCCGGCCGAGCACGCGGCGGAACCGTGCGTAGACGGGTCCCGCCCGTCGCAGGCGGCGCACCGCGGCATCGACCGACGCCACGAGGACGCCGACCACGATCGCGATCACCCCGAGCACGTCGATCACCTCGCCGGCACCGGTGATGAAGGGCCCGAAGTCCATGTCGCCTCCCGGCGCCCACGGTAGTCCGGGGCCGGCGGGCACCACCGGATCGCGACGCGCGTGGCGCGGGACCGACCGACGCCGCGGCCCTGCAACGGGGGCTGACGGCATCGGCGCGCCCGGAGGAGAATCCGGCTGACGCCTGACGAGGCGGTCAGGCGCAGCCCCCACGGGCTGGACAGCAGATCCGGAGGTCCACCATGCGTCTCATCCCGATCGTCTCCGCCGCAGCGCTCGCGGTCGCCGCGTCGCTCGCCCCGGTCGCCGCACAGGCCGCCGGCAGCACCTACACGGCGCAGCTGAGCGCCGCGAACGAAGTCCCCGCGAACGCCTCGATCGCCCGCGGAACGGCGGTGTTCCGGCTCTCCGCCGACGGCAGCGAACTGGAGTACCGGCTGATCGTCGCCAATCTCGAGAATCCGATCGCGTCGCACATCCACCTGGAGTCCGCGGGCGCCAACGGTCCGGTCGTGACCTTCCTCTACGGCCCGGCGGTGCCGGGCTCCGGGCGCACGAGCGGGGTGCTGGCGACCGGCACGATCACCGCCGACGACCTCATCGGGATGCTCGCCGGCGAGCCGCTGAGCGCGCTGGTGGAGGCGATCGAGTCCGGCGGAGCCTACGTCAACGTGCACACCAACGACGGCGTCGGCGAGCCCAACACCGGCCCCGGCGACCTCGCCAGCGGTGAGATCCGCGGCCAGATCGGCTGACCGCCCCGGGTGCGGACCGAGGCATGCGGATGCCGCGGACGCGGTCGCCTTCCCGTGCGACCGCCGCCCGCGGCATCCGTCCCCGTTGCGCGCCCCCGGCGCGCGAACGCCGGTCGTCACCCACCCCTGGGCGACGACCGGCGGTCGGATCGCTACGACACCTGCTGGTTCAGGTGGTAGCGGAGGCTTGCGAGCTCGGCGCGGAGCGCCGCCGGCACGCGGTCGCCGAACTTCGCGAAGTACTCCTCGGTGAGCTCGCACTCCGCCAGCCACGTCGAGGGGTCGACCTCGAAGAGCTGCTCGAGCGCGTCGTCCGAGATCTCGATGCCGTCGAGGTCGAGCGCACCCTCGGCCGGGAGCAGCCCGATCGGGGAGGCCTCGGCCTCGGCCGTGCCCTCGAGTCGGCCGACGATCCACTCGATCACGCGCGAGTTCTCACCGAACCCGGGCCAGAGGAACGTGCCGTCGTGGCCCTTGCGGAACCAGTTGACCTGGAAGATCTTCGGCGCCCGGTCTCCGAGCACGCGGCCCATCTTGACCCAGTGACCCCAGTAGTCGGCCATGTTGTAGCCGCAGAACGGGAGCATCGCGAACGGGTCGCGGCGGAGCTCGCCGACGGTGCCCTCGGCGGCGGCGGTCTGCTCGGACGAGATCGTCGCGCCCATGAACACGCCGTGCTTCCACGAGCGGGCCTCGGCGACGAGCGGGACGTTCGTCGCCCGGCGACCGCCGAAGAGGATGGCGTCGACGGGCACGCCGTCGTGGGCGTCCCAGTCGTCGGAGATCGACGGGCACTGGGCCGCGGAGACCGTGAAGCGGGAGTTCGGGTGCGCGGCCGGACGACCGGAGGCCGGCGTCCAGTGCTCGCCCTGCCAGTCGGTGAGCTCGGCCGGCGGGGTGTCGGTCAGCCCCTCCCACCACACGTCGCCGTCGGGCCGGAGCGCGACGTTCGTGAAGATCGTGTTGCCCCAGAGCGTCTGCACCGCGGTCGGGTTCGTCGACTCGCCCGTCCCGGGCGCGACGCCGAAGAAGCCGGCCTCGGGGTTGATCGCGTAGAGCCGGCCGTCGGCGCCGGGACGCATCCAGGTGATGTCGTCGCCGAGGGTCTCGACCTTCCAGCCCGGGATGGTCGGGCGCAGCATGGCGAGGTTGGTCTTGCCGCACGCCGACGGGAACGCGGCGGCGACGTGGTAGACCCTGCCCTCGGGCGAGGTGACCTTGATGAGCAGCATGTGCTCGGCGAGCCAGCCCTCGTCGCGGGCCATGACGCTCGCGATGCGCAGCGCGAACGCCTTCTTGGCGAGCAGGGCGTTGCCGCCGTAGCCGGAGCCGTACGACCAGATCTCGCGCGAGTCGGGGAACTGGACGATGTACTTGGTCTCGTTGCAGGGCCATTCGACGTCGTCGCGACGGTGTCCGACCCCGTCGACGAGCGGGTAGCCGAGCGAGTGCACGGTGCGCACCCACGGCTCGCCCGTCTCGATGAGGCGGTACACCTGCTCGCCCATGCGCGTCATGATGCCCATCGAGAGCACGACGTACGGGGAGTCGGTGATCTCGACGCCCAGCTGGCTGATCTCGCCGCCGAGCGGACCCATCGAGAACGGCACGACGTACATCGTGCGTCC
The DNA here is from genome assembly GCF_040496015.1 of Agromyces litoreus. Lineage (NCBI taxonomy): Bacteria > Bacillati > Actinomycetota > Actinomycetes > Micrococcales > Microbacteriaceae > Agromyces > Agromyces litoreus. Next base: position 39,141 of record NZ_JBEPKA010000024.1, on the reverse strand, counting down.
CTTCATCGAGCCGGCGAACACGCCGTCGAGCTCCTCGCGCATCGCGTGCGGATCGCGCCAGTTGTTGGTGGGCCCCGCATCCTCCTCGTACGTGGAGCAGATGAAGGTGCGGTCCTCGACGCGCGCGACGTCCGACGGGTCGGTGCGGGCGAGGTAGCTGTTGGGACGCCACTCGGGGTTCAGCTTGATGAGCTTGCCCTCGGCGAGCAGTTGACGGGTGAGGACGTCGGCCTCGTGCTGGGAGCCGTCGCACCAGACGATCTCGTCGGGCTGGGTCAGCGCGGCCACTTCGGCGACCCAGGCGCGCAGCGCGGGGTCGGTGGTTCCGCGGGGGCGGTCCACCGCGTCCGCGGCGGGTCCGGAGGCGTTGACCGAGAAGTCGGAGATGGTCATCGTCTTCCTTTCGTGGAGTCGACCGGCACCGTGATCCGGTGGCGTGATTCCAGTCTGAGTGAAGACCTGACGACCATGCGGCCGATCCGAGCGTTAAGAATGGGCGATCTTTCGATATTCTGAAGCCATGAAGCTCGGCAGCCCCGACCTCGCGACCCTCGGCCACCGCATCCGCCACTTCCGGACGGAGCTCGGCCTCACGCTCGACCAGCTCGGCGATCGCGTGGGGCTCGCCGGCAGCCAGCTCTCGCTCATCGAGAACGGCCGGCGCGAGCCGAAGCTCTCGACGCTCGACGCCATCGCCGCGGCACTCGACGTCGACCTCTCCGACCTGCTCGCGCGCGAGGCCCCGAGCCGACGCGCCGCACTCGAGCTCGAGCTCGGCCGGGCCCAGGCGAGCCCGCTGTACGCCGCCCTCGGCCTGCCGAGCATCAAGCCCACGCGCGGGATGGGCGACGAGTCGCTCGAGGCGATCGTCGGCCTGCACCACGAACTGCAGCGCCGGGCGAGCGAGGCGATCGCGACACCCGAGGAGGCGCGCCGCGCCAACACGGAGCTGCGCGAGCGCATGCGCGCCCGCAGCAACTACCTCCCGGAGATCGAGCAGCTGGCCGAGGAGCAGGTCCGCGCCTCCGGCCACCGCCAGGGCGCCCTGACCCATCGCGAGGTCAGCGTGATGGCCGAGCGCCTGGGGTTCCAGCTCATCTACGTCAGCGACCTCCCCGATTCGACCCGCTCGATCACCGACCTCGCGAACGGGCGGATCTACCTGCCCCCGGCGTCGATCCCGGGCGGGCACGGCCTCCGCTCGATGGCCCTCCAGGCGATGGCGCACCGCCTCCTCGGGCACGAGCCCCCCGCGAGCTACGTCGAGTTCCTCTGGCAGCGGCTCGAGATCAACTACTTCGCCGCCGCGTGCCTCATGCCGCAGGAGGCATCCGTCGCCTTCCTCCAGGACGCCAAGAAGGACAAGCGCCTCGCCATCGAGGACTTCCGCGATGCGTTCGGCGTCACGCACGAGGCGGCGGCGCTGCGCTTCACGAACCTCGCGACGAGCCAGCTCGACATGACGGTGCACTTCCTCCGCGTGAACGGCGACGGCGCGCTGCTCAAGGGCTACGAGAACGACGAGCTGCCGCTGCCGAAGGACGTGACGGGATCCATCGAGGGCCAGTGGGTCTGCAAGAAGTGGAGCGCGCGCACGGCGTTCGAGCAGACGAACCGCACGACCGAGAACTACCAGTACACCGACACGCCCGTGGGCACGTTCTGGTGCGCCACGCAGACCGGCCGGACGGATGCCACGGAGTTCTCGATCACGGTCGGGGTGCCGTTCAACCAGGCGAAGTGGTTCCGGGGGCGCGAGACGTCGGTGCGATCGGAGTCGCGCTGCCCGGACGAGTCGTGCTGCCGCCGGGCGCCGGACGGGCTCGCCGAGCGATGGTCGGGCCTGGCCTGGCCGAGCGCGCGGCTGCACGCGCACGTGCTCTCGCCACTGCCGTCGGGAACCTTCCCCGGTGTGGACGACGCCGAGGTCTACGAGTTCCTCGAGGCCCACGCCGGCGAGTAGGGCGACGGCTCCTCGTCGGTCGGGGGCCATTGCAATAATGTGTGACGCACAGTACAGTGCGATGCATGGGCACGGATGACACGACGGCGGGCCACCTGCAGGAACTGCGGCGCGGCACGGTCGTGCTGGGCTGCCTCGTGCGGCTGCGCGAGCCCGACTACGGCTACGCCCTGCTCGAGGCGCTCAACCGGATCGGCATCACCGTCGACGCGAACACGCTCTACCCCCTCCTGCGACGCCTCGAGAAGCAGGGGCTGCTCACGAGCACCTGGAACACCGACGAGGCGCGGCCGCGCAAGTTCTACCGAACGAGTCCGGCCGGCGACGAGCTCGCCGGCGTCCTCACCGCCGACTGGAAGAACATCGACCGGGCCCTCGCCCGGCTCACCTCGGGAGACGAACGATGACCACGACGCCCACCCTCACCGACCGCTACGTCTGGGCCGCCGCCCGCACGATCCCGGAGTCGCAGCGCGAGGAGTTCGCGCGCGAGCTGCGCGAACGCATCGGCGACGACATCGACGCGCGCCATGCCGCCGGCGCCGAGCACGCCGACGCCGAGCACGCCGCGCTCGTCGAGCTCGGCGACCCGGCCGCGCTCGCGGCCGGCTACGTCGACCGCCCGCTCCAGCTCATCGGCCCCCGCTACTACCTCGCCTGGAAGCGGCTCGTGACCATGCTGTTCGCGATCGTGCTGCCGATCGCGCTGGCCGCGATCGTCCTCGCGCAGGCACTCGCGGGCGCCGACGTCGGGCAGATCCTCGCGAGCGTGCTGGGCACCGCCGTCCCGCTCGCCATCCAGCTCGCCTTCTGGCCGACGCTCGTCTTCGCCCTGGTCGAGCGCTCGCCACGACCGGCGCCCGCGCCGACGTGGAATCCCGACCACCTGCCGCAGGTGCGGGACCAGGCCCGAGCCGGTCGCCTCGGCGACCTCATCGCCTCGGCCGTGTTCCTCGCGATCTTCGCCGGCCTCATCGTCTCGCAGCAGACGGCGTCGCCGTTCGTCGACGCCGCGGGCGACCCGATCCCCTTCCTGGACCCCGACCTCTGGTCGTTCTGGATCCCCTGGTTCCTCGTGGTGCTCGCGCTCGAGGTGCTCTTCGCCGTCGCGATCTACGCCTGGGGCTGGAACTGGTGGCTCGCCTTCGCGAACCTGCTGCTGAACCTCGCGTTCGCGGTGCCGGCGCTCTGGCTCTTCGCAACCGGCCGGCTGGTGAACCCCGAGTACCTCGCCGAGATCGGCTGGCCGTGGGGCGACGCCGGAGACACGGTCACGACGATCATCGTCATCGTGTTCGTCGCGATCGCGGTGTGGGACGTCATCGACGGCGTGGTCAAGACCGTGAAGGGGCGCGGCGGTTCCGCGCTCGCGATCGGCCGCCTCTGAGCGTCGCGCGGCGCCTACTTCGGCTGCATGCGGATCGCGCCGTCGAGACGGATCGTCTCGCCGTTCAGCATCGGGTTCCCGATGATCGACCGGACGAGCGCGGCGTACTCCGCGGGGTGCCCGAGGCGCGACGGATGCGGCACCTGCTGCTCGAGCGAGGCGCGCACGTCGTCGGGCATGCCGGCCATCATCGGCGTCTCGAAGATGCCGGGTGCGATCGTCACGACGCGGATCAGGAGCTTGGACAGGTCGCGCGCGATCGGCAGGGTCATGCCGGCCACCCCCGCCTTCGACGCCGAGTAGGCCGCCTGGCCGACCTGCCCGTCGAAGGCTGCGACGGACGCGGTGTTCACGATGACCCCGCGCTCGAGGGTCGCCGGGCCGCCGGCCACGCCGGCGGAGACCGGCTCGGTCGACGCCATCGCGGCCGCGGCGAGCCGGAGCACGTTGAACGTGCCGATGAGGTTCACCCGGATGGTGCGCTCGAACGCGTCGAGCGGGGCCGGGCCCTCACGGCCGACCGTGCGGTTCGCCGTCACGATCCCCGCGCAGTTCACCGCGACCCGCAGCGGGGCGAGGGCGGACGCCGCGGCGACCGCCTCGGCGACCTGCGCCTCGTCGGCGACGTCGGCCGGCACGAACCGCGCCTGGTCGCCGAGCTCGGCCGCCGCCTGCTCGCCGCGCGGGCCGGGCAGGTCGACGAGCACGACCTGCGCGCCGCCCTCGGCGAGGGCCTGCGCCGTCGCCCGCCCCAGCCCGGACGCGCCTCCGGTGACGATCGCCGATGCTGCGCTGAGTTCCATGTGGTTCCTTCCTTCGGTCCGTTCGGTTCGGTTCGGTTGGCGTGCGGCACCGCGGCATCCACGGCGGCGTCGCGCGCGCCGACCCGGCACGCGGCCGGGACTCGTCAGACGCGCTCGACGACGTAGGCGTTCGCCATGCCGCCGCCCTCGCACATCGTCTGCAGGCCGTACCGCCCGCCGGTCGCCTCGAGGTGGTTCACGAGCGTCGTGAGCAGCCGGGTGCCGCTCGACCCGAGCGCGTGCCCGAGCGCGATCGCGCCGCCGCGCGGGTTCATCTTCTCGGGGTCGGCGCCGGTCTCGGCGAGCCACGCGAGCGGGACGGAGGCGAACGCCTCGTTCACCTCGTAGGCGTCGATGTCGTCGTGCGCGAGCCCGGCACGTTCGAGCACCTTCGCGGTCGCCGGGATGACCCCGGTGAGCATGAAGAGCGGGTCGCTGCCGACCACGGTGAACGCGCGGAACCTGGCGCGCGGCTCGAGTCCGAGCTTCTCGGCGGCATCGGCGCTCATGATCAGCGCGGCCGAGGCGCCGTCGGACAGCGGCGACGAGTTGCCGGGCGTGACCCGCCACTCGACGTCGGGGAAGCGTTCCGCCAGGCGGTCGGTGCGGAACGCCGGGTTCAGGCCCGCGAGCGACTCGACCGAGGTGCCCGGCCGCACGGTCTCGTCGACCAGTCGGTCGACGCCCGCGACCGGCACGAGCTCGGTCGCGAAGGCGCCCGACTCCCCAGCCGCCGTCGCGAGGGCGTGGGAACGCGTCGCGAACGTGTCGAGCTCGTCACGCGAGAAGCCCCACTTCTGCGCGATGAGCTCGGCGGAGACGCCCTGGCTGACCAGTCCCTCCGGGTACCTGGCGTGCACGCGCGTGCCGAACGGGTCGGCGCCGGCGGCGCTCGAACCGAGCGGCACGCGGCTCATCGACTCGACCCCGCACGCGACGATGATGTCGGCCTGCCCGGCGAGGATCGCCTGGGCGGCGAAGGTCGCGGCCTGCTGGCTCGAGCCGCACTGCCGGTCGATGCTGGTGCCGGGCACGTGCTCGGGGAACCCGGCCGCGAGCACGGCGTTGCGGGTGACGTTGTACGACTGCTCGCCGATCTGGCTGACGCATCCGCCGATCACGTCGTCGATGATGGCGGGGTCGAGGTCGTTGCGGTCGACGATCGCGGTGAGCACGCCGGCCAGCAGGTCCACGGGATGGACCGCGCTCAGCATGCCCCCGGGCTTGCCCCGCCCGACGGGGGTGCGGACGACGTCGACGATGACGGCTTCGGTGCTCATGCCCCCAGCCTAGGTCCGCGCGCGCGGCCGACGGCACGGCGGTGGAATGCGAGCGGCCGGCCCGCGGCATCCGTCGGTCGAGTCGGATCGCCGCGGGCCGGCCGTGCGCAGGATGACGGGCGGTCAGCCGACCTCGGCGACCTCGGGCACGGCCGCCGGGGCGACCTGCTCGATGCGCACGGGCTCGCGCTCGGGCAGCACGAGCGGGTGCGTGCCGGCCATCGCCTCGATGACGCGCACGACCTGGCACGAGTAGCCGTACTCGTTGTCGTACCAGACGTAGAGCACGACGTCGGTGCCGTCGGCGATCGTGGCCAGGCCGTCGACGATGCCGGCGCGGTGGTTGCCGACGAAGTCCGTCGAGACGACCTCGGCCGACTCGATGTAGTCGACCTGCTGACGCAGCGGCGAGGTGAGCGAGACCTTGCGCAGGTAGGCGTTCAGCGTCGCCTTGTCGGTCGGGCGCTCGAGCTGGAGGTTCAGGATGGCGAGGCTCACGTCGGGCGTGGGCACGCGGATGGCGCTGCCGGTGAGCTTGCCCTCGAGCTGCGGGAGGGCCTTCGACACCGCCTTCGCGGCGCCGGTCTCGGCGATGACCATGTTGAGCACCGCGGAGCGGCCGCGACGGTCGCCCTTGTGGAAGTTGTCGATGAGGTTCTGGTCGTTCGTGAAGGAGTGCACGGTCTCGACGTGGCCGCGGGAGACGCCGTAGGCCTCGTCGATCGCCGCGAGCACGGGCGTGATCGCGTTCGTGGTGCACGACGCGGCCGAGAGGATGCGGTCGCCCGCCTCGATGTCGCCGTGGTTGATGCCGTGCACGATGTTCTTGATCGCGCCCTTGCCCGGGGCGGTGAGCAGCACGCGGTCGACGCCGGTGGACTCGAGGTGGCGGCTGAGGCCGGCCTCGTCACGCCAGCGGCCGGTGTTGTCCACGACGATCGCGTCCCGGATGCCGTAGGCGGTGTAGTCGATGGTGCCCGGGTCGTCCGAGTAGATGACCTGGATCAGGGTGCCGTTGGCGAGGATGGTGCCGGCCTCCTCGTCGATCGTGATCGTGCCCTGGAAGGGGCCGTGCACGGAGTCGCGGCGGAGGAGGCTGGCGCGCTTGGCGAGGTCGTTCTCGCTGCCCTTCCGGACGACGATGGCGCGCAGGCGCAGGCCCTGCCCGCCGCCCGCGTGGGCGATGAGGATGCGCGCGAGGAGGCGGCCGATGCGGCCGAAGCCGTAGAGGACGACGTCGGTGCCCTCTGCGGCGGGCTCGCCGGCGTCGACGAGGACGGGCGCGAGCTCGGCGCGCAGGAAGTCGACGAGGTCGGTGCCCTCGGGCGCCGCGTGGAAGCGGGAGACGAGGCGCGCGACGTCGATCGACGCCGGGCCGGGGGCGATCTCGGCGAGCGCCTCGAGCACGCGCATGGTGTCCTCGAGGTCGAGCTCGACGTCGCCGGCCTGGCGCGCGAAGCGGTGCGCCTTCAGCAGCTCGACGGCGGAGCGGTTGATGAGCCGCCGGCCGTGGATCGAGGTCACGACCCCGTGCCGGCGGTACAGCCCGCCGATGAGCGGGATCATGCGCTCGGCGAGCTCCTCTCGGGCGATCCAGTCCTCACGGCGGGCGTCGAACTCGTGGCTCACGACTCTTCCTCTCAGCCGCGGGGCGGACCACGTCGGCCTGGTTCGGGTCACGCGCGCGGGTGGGCAGCGTCGACCACGGGGGTGTCCAAGGGGATGCCCCGATGATATCGCCGGCCGAGGTGGATGGCCCCTGTACACGGCGTCGCGTGACGCGGTGTGCGCAGGCCGCGACGTCGAGCCGCGTGTCAGGCGGCGAGGTCGTCCACGAGCGCGATGTCGTAGATCGCGATGCGCTGGGGCACGCCGTCGAACGCCTCGGCCCGGGCGTCGGAGGCGACGTAGGCGGCCTCGAGCTCGGCGAAGGCCTCCGCGTCGCCCGGCGCGCTCACGGCCCAGACGAACTGGTTCGCCTCACGCAGCCCGTAGGCGAACTCGATCGTGAACCCGGCCTCGGGTCGCACGCGCGGCATCCACTCGCTCCACCAGGCGAGGAAGGCGTCGTACTCCCCCTCGACGAGCGTGTACCGGCGCAGCTGGATCGTCTTCACCCGAGCCATCCTGCCGCATGCCCGTCGAGGATGACGCCGTCGGGGCGGGCTATACTCGCTCCGTCCAGGCGCCGCGATCCCCGACGTCGCGCACCGGCGCCGGCGCTCGGAAAATGGGCGCGAAGCGACCCGCCCACGGCGGGCCCCGCGAGGCACATACGGAACCTGCCATCCGTCACCGTCTCGAAAGGCTTCCGCATGCCCACCGTCTCCGCGCACGTCGCCCGCACGCTCGCCGCCCACGTCGACCACGTCTTCGGCGTCATGGGCAACGGCAACGCCTGGTTCCTCGACGCGCTCGAGCGCACGACCGGCGCGACCTTCACCGCGGTCCGGCACGAGGTCGGCGGCGTCGTCGCCGCCGACGCGCACTTCCGCGCCTCGGGCCGGCTCGCCGCCGCCACGGCCACCTACGGCGCCGGCTTCACAAACACGCTGACCGGGCTGGCCGAGGCGGTGCAGGCGAAGGTGCCGCTCGTGCTCGTCGTCGGCGACGAGCCGACGTCGGGGCCGCGGCCGTGGGGCGTCGACCAGATCGCGCTCGCCTCGGCGGTCGGCGCCCGCACGTACACGGTCGGGCGCACGGATGCCGCGGCCACGATGAACATCGCGATCGAACACGCCCTGGCCTACCGCGTGCCCACCGTGCTCGCCATCCCGTACGACGTCGCATCGCTCGAGGCCGGACCCGTCCCCGACGCGCCCGGCCCGGCCCTGCCGGCCGCCGTCGAGCCGCAGGGCCCGTTCGCCGCCGAGACGATCCGGGGCATCGCGGCGGACCTCGCCTCCGCCGAACGACCGCTCCTGATCGCCGGTCGCGGCGCCTGGCTCGCGGGCGCAGGACCGGTGCTCGGCGAACTCGCCGACGCCACCGGCGCACTGACCGCGACGACGGCGCTCGGGCGCGGGCTCTTCCCGGACGCACGGTACGACCTCGGCGTGACGGGCGGCTTCGGTGCGGAGGGCGCCATGGCGGCCGTCCGCGAGGCCGACGTGGTCGTCGTCTTCGGTGCGTCGCTGAACCAGTTCACGATGCGCTTCGGCGCGCTCTTCTCACCCGGGACGCGCATCGCGCAGGTCGACGTGGCGGCCGCCGCGACGCATCCGCAGGTCGGGGCCTTCGTGCGCGGCGACGCGGCACTCGTGGCGCGGGCGCTCGTGGACGCGTGGTCCGCACTCGGTGCGGCGCCCTCGGGGTGGCGCGAGTCGGTCGACGTCGCCGCCCGGTGCGCGCACGAGCCGGGCGTCGGCACCGTGGCCGCCGACGGCCGCCTCGACCCGCGCAGCGTCGCCACCCGCCTCGCGGAACTGCTGCCGGAGGACCGCGTCGTCGTCTCCGACGGCGGTCACTTCATCGGCTGGGCGAACATGTACTGGCCGGTCGCGTCTCCCGAGCGCATGGTGATGGTCGGCACCGCCTTCCAGTCGATCGGGCTCGGGTTCCCCAGCGTCGCCGGCGCCGCGGCGGCGCGACCCGATGCGACGATCGTGCTGACGACAGGCGACGGCGGCGGCCTGATGGCGATCGCCGACCTCGAGACGGCGGTGCGGACCGCCGGCGGCCGGGGCGTCGCCGTGGTGTGGAACGACGCCGTGTACGGCGCGGAGGTGCACGTGTACGGGCGGATGGGCCTGGCCGAAGGCCCCATGCGCATCCCGGAGGCGGACTTCGCCGGGCTCGCGTCGGCGCTCGGCGCGGAGGGCATCGTGGTGCGCGAGATCGCCGACCTGGAGCGCCTTGCGAGCTGGAGTGCCGAGCCCGTCGACGAGCGCCGCTTCCTCCTGCTCGACTGCCGCGTCTCGAACTCGATCGCGGCGCCGTACCAGGAGGAGATCCTGCGCGTGAACTCGCCGGCGATCGACTGATCGCCCCGCCCTGCCGGGTCCGATCGTATATGATCGCGGATACGACAGCGCTCCGCGTCCCGGTACGATCACGGAGGACGCTCACGACGAAGTGGAGGCCCAGTGCCAGACCAGTCACGCATCCGCGAGATCGCCGACGAGCTCGTCGCCGCCGACCGCGACCGCACCACGGTCCCGCTCCTGACCGCCCGGGAACCCGACCTGACCGTGGAGGACGCCTACGCGGTGCAGCACGAGTGGACGGAGCGGCGCCTCGCCGCCGGGGCGAAGCTCGTCGGCCGCAAGATCGGCCTGACCTCCAAGGTCATGCAGGTCGCCACGGGCATCAGCGAGCCCGACTACGGCGTCATCCTCGACGACATGGTCTACGAGTCCGGCTCGACGATCGAGTTCGACCGGTTCTCGAACGTCCGGATCGAGGTCGAGCTCGCGTTCGTGCTGGGCGCGCCCCTCGAGGGCCCGGGGGTCACGATCTTCGACGTGCTGCGCGCGACCGACTACGTGGTGCCGGCGCTCGAGGTGCTGAACTCCCACATCGAGCTCGAGGGCCGCACGATCGTCGACACCATCAGCGACAACGCCGCGATGGGGGCGATGGTCATCGGCGGCCGGCCCGTGAAGGTCGACGCCGTCGACCTGCGCTGGGTCGGCGCACTGCTCTCGCGCAACGAGACCATCGAGGAGTCCGGCGTCGCCGGCGCGGTGCTCGGCCACCCCGCGATGGGCGTCGCATGGCTCGCGAACAAACTCGCGCAGCACGGCCAGTCCCTCGGGGCCGGGGAGATCATCCTCGCCGGCAGCTTCACGCGGCCCATGTGGGTCGAGCGCGGCGACACCGTCCACGCCGACTACCACGACCTCGGGAGCATCTCATGCCGGTTCGCCTGACCCTGCCGCCGACCTTCGCCGCCCGGATCGACGAGGCCGACCGCCCGCAGGTCGGGATGTGGGTGTGCTCGGGCAGCGCGCTCATCGCCGAGATCGCGGCCGGCAGCGGCCTCGACTGGGTGCTGATCGACGGGGAGCACTCGCCGAACGGCCTCGAATCGATCCTCGCCCAGCTCCAGGTCCTGGCGGCGCACCCCGTGTCCCCGGTGGTCCGGGTGCCGTTCGGCGACCCGGTCGTCATCAAGCAGGTGCTCGACCTCGGCGTCCAGAACCTCCTCGTGCCGATGGTCGACTCGGCCGAGCAGGCCGCCGAGCTGGTACGGGCCGTGCGGTACCCGCCTGCCGGGATCCGCGGCGTCGGGTCGTCCCTGGCCCGGGCGTCGCGCTGGAACCGCGTGGAGGACTACCTCGCCGACGCCTCGTCGACGATCAGCCTCATCGTGCAGATCGAGTCGGCGGCGGCGATCGACGCGGTCGAGGCGATCGCCGCGACGCCGGGCGTGGACGCCCTGTTCGTCGGGCCGGCGGACCTCGCCGCCTCGATGGGGCACCTGGGGCAGCAGTCGCATCCCGACGTGGTCGAGGCGGTGCTCACCGCCATCCGAGCCGGCGTCGCGGCCGGCGTGCCCGTGGGCGTGAACGCGTTCGTGCCCGCCGATGCGGAGCGCTACCTCGACGCCGGCGCCTCGTTCGTCGCGGTCGGGGCGGACGTCGCCCTCCTCGCGCGCGCATCGGAGGCCCTCGCCGACCGGTTCATCGGGCCGTCGGGCGCCGCGGACACGGGGACGGCCGCTCCGAACGGCCCGGAGCGGTCGAGCTACTGAGCCTCGGCTCGGGGCGCCGAGCGCCGGCCTTGTCGACCATCGCATGATCGTATATGATTTCAGATACTGAGACGAGGGAGTCCATGACCGCCATCGCCACGCCCGGCAAGATCATCGCCGTGCACCTCAACTACCCGTCGCGCGCCGCCGAGCGGGGCCGCACCCCGGCGCAGCCGAGCTACTTCCTGAAGGCGGGCAGCTCGATCGGCGAGACGGGCGGCACCGTCGAGCGGCCGGCCGGAACCGAGCTGCTCGCCTTCGAGGGCGAGATCGCGCTGATCATCGGAGAGCCGGCCCGGCACGTCTCCCCCGCCGACGGGTGGGCGCACGTCGCCGCGGTGACCGCGGCGAACGACCTCGGCCTCTACGACCTGCGGAAGGCCGACAAGGGCTCGAACCTGCGATCCAAGGGCGGCGACGGCTACACCCCGCTCGGCCCCGTCGCGATCCCGGTCGACGGCGTGGGCCAGGGCGACTGGCGCGTGCGCACCTGGGTGAACGGCGAACTCGTGCAGGAGGACACCTCGGACACGCTCCTCTTCGACTTCGGCCGGCTCGTCGCCGACCTCTCGCAGCACGTCACGCTCGACACGGGCGACGTGATCCTCACGGGCACGCCCGCCGGGTCGACCGTCGTCGTGCCGGGTGACGTGATCGAGGTCGAGGTCGACGCTCCGAGCGCACCCGGCGCCCCCTCGACCGGGCGCCTCGTGACCACCGTCACGCAGGGCGAGTTCGAGTTCGGCGATTTCGGCTCCCGACCCGTCGTCGACGACGTCCAGCGGATCGAGGCCTGGGGGTCCGAGGAGGCGCACGCCGCCGCGGTGGCCGCGGGCCGGGCGACTCCGCTCGACGGCGCGGGCGCGGATCCCGCGGAGCGGCCCTTCGAACTCACCGACGACCTCCGCGCGGAGCTCTCCTCGGTCGCCGTGGCGACGCTCTCGGTGGCGCTCCGCAAGCGGGGCTACCACGACGTCTTCATCGAGGGCGTCTTCGCGAACCACCCGGGCGACCGCATCGTCGGGCGCGCCCGCACCCTCCGGTTCATCCCGGCCCGGCCCGACCTCTTCGCCGCGCACGGCGGCGGCTACAACGCCCAGAAGCGCGCCTTCGACACGGTCGGCGCGGGCGAGGTGCTCGTCGTCGACGCCCGCGGCGAGCGCGGCACCGGCACGGTGGGCGATGTCCTCGCGCTCCGCGCGAAGGTGCGGGGCGCCGCCGGCATCGTGACCGACGGCGGCGTCCGCGACTTCGACGCGGTCGCCGAGATCGGCATCCCCGTGTTCTCGCAGGGCCCGCACCCCAGCGTGCTCGGACGTCGGCACGTGCCGTGGGAGACGGACGTCACGATCGCCTGCGGCGGTGCCGCCGTGCAGCCGGGCGACGTGATCGTCGGCGACGGCGATGGCGTGATCGTGATCCCGCCGCACCTCGTCGCCGAGGTGGTCGCCGAGGCGGCCGCGCAGGATGCCGCGGACGCCTGGGTCGCCGAGCGCGTCGCCGAGGGCGAGCCGGTCGACGGCCTCTTCCCGATGGATCGCGTTCGGCGCGAGCGGTACGAGCGCGAGCGGGCGGCGACCGGCGATGCGGACGACGACGCGGTCGCCGGCGTCGAGGACGACGCCGAGGAGGAGGAGGAATGAGCGCCGAGAGCAAGTCGGAGCGCGCCTATCGCTTCATCCGCGAGCGCATCGACGACGGGCGCTACGTGCCCGGCTACCGGCTCGTGCTCGCGCAGATCGCCGCCGAGCTCGACGTCTCCGTCGTGCCGGTCCGCGAGGCGATCCGCCGACTCGAGGCCGAGGGCTTCGTCACGTTCGAACGCAACGTCGGTGCGCAGGTCGCGCTCATCAAGGAGACCGAGTACCTGCACACCATGCAGACGCTCGCGCTCGTCGAGGGGTTCGCGACGGCGATCACCGCGCCCCACCTGACTCCAGAGCACCTCGAGCGGGCCCGGGCCGTCAACGCCGAGATGCGCCGCACGCTCGACGACTTCGACCCGCACCGCTTCACCGAGCTGAACCTCGAGTTCCATTCGGTGCTGTTCGAGGGGTGCCCCAATCCGCACGTGCTCGACCTCGTCCACCGCGGCTGGAACCGCATGCGCGTCCTCCGCGACTCGTCGTTCAGCTTCGTGCCCGGCCGCGCCAGGGCCTCGGTCGAGGAGCACGAGCGCCTCGTCGACCTGATCGAGCAGGGCGCCGACGCGCGCGAGCTCGAGCTCGCGGCCCGCAGCCACCGCACCGCGACGCTCGACGCGGTCCTCGCCTACCAGGCGACGCAGAAGTCCGCCGCACCGGCATCCGCCCAGACCACCTGACCGAGGCGACCGCCGACGCGCCGCCCGCCCACGACCACCGGAAGGATCTCCGCCATGACCCACCACATCCCCGAGGGCCTGCCCGACCGCATCCGCCACTACATCGACGGGGAGTTCGTCGACTCGGTCGGCGGGGAGACCTTCGACGTGCTCGATCCGGTCTCGAACGAGACGTACGTGCAGGCGGCCGCCGGCCAGCAGGCCGACATCGATCGTGCGGTCGCCGCCGCGCGCCGCGCGTTCACGGAGGGCCCGTGGCCGCGGATGCTGCCGCGCGAGCGCTCGCGCGTGCTGCACCGCATCGCCGACCTCGTCGAGTCGCGCGACGCGCGCCTGGCGGAGCTCGAGACCTTCGACACCGGCCTGCCGATCACCCAGGCGCTCGGCCAGGCGCGTCGCGCAGCCGAGAACTTCCGGTTCTTCGCCGACCTGATCGTCGCGCAGGCCGACGACACGTACAAGGTGCCCGGTCGCCAGGTGAACTACGTCAACCGCAAGCCGATCGGCGTCGCCGGGCTCATCACCCCGTGGAACACGCCGTTCATGCTCGAGTCGTGGAAGCTCGCCCCCGCGATCGCGACGGGCAACACCGTGGTGCTGAAGCCGGCCGAGTTCACGCCGCTCTCGGCGAGCCTCTGGGCCGAGATCTTCGAGGAGGCCGGGCTGCCGCAGGGCGTGTTCAACCTCGTCAACGGGCTCGGCGAGGAGGCGGGCGACGCACTCGTGAAGCACCCCGACGTCCCGCTCATCTCCTTCACCGGCGAGAGCCGTACCGGGCAGATCATCTTCGGCAACGCCGCGCCCTTCCTCAAGGGCCTCTCGATGGAGCTGGGCGGCAAGAGCCCGGCCGTGGTCTTCGCCGACGCCGACCTCGATGCCGCGGTCGACGCGACGATCTTCGGCGTCTTCTCGCTGAACGGCGAGCGCTGCACCGCCGGCAGCCGCATCCTCGTCGAGCGCGCCGTCTACGACGAGTTCGTCGAGAAGTACGCCGCGCAGGCGAAGCGCGTCGTCGTCGGCGACCCGCACGACCCGGCGACCGAGGTCGGCGCGCTCGTGCACCCCGAGCACTACGACAAGGTCATGTCGTACGTCGAGCTCGGGAAGGACGAAGGCCGGCTCGTCGCCGGCGGCGGACGCCCGGAGGGCTTCCCGACCGGCAACTACGTCGCGCCCACCGTCTTCGCCGACGTGCCGAAGGACGCGCGGATCTTCCAGGAGGAGATCTTCGGTCCGGTCGTGGCGATCACCCCGTTCGACGGCGAGGCGGAGGCGCTCGAGCTCGCGAACGGCGTGAAGTACGGCCTGGCCGCCTACATCTGGACCAACGACCTGAAGCGGGCCCACACCTTCGCGCAGGGCGTCGAGGCCGGCATGGTGTGGCTCAACTCGAACAACGTGCGCGACCTCCGCACCCCGTTCGGCGGCGTGAAGGCCTCGGGCCTCGGCCACGAGGGCGGCTACCGCTCGATCGACTTCTACACCGACCAGCAGGCGGTGCACATCACGCTCGGCGCCGTGCACAACCCCACGTTCGGCAAGCAGGAGCACCACGACGAGACCGACCTCGACGACCCGGACCCGCGCTGACCGCGCCATCCCACCGACCCATCTCACGCAAGGACGCTGACATGACCCACGACGACAAGACCCTCACCTCATCGGGCTTCCACGTCTCGCAGGAGGCCCCGATCCACGCCGCGAACCCGATCGCGACGCCGGCGGCCGCGCCGCCCGACATCCTGCGCTGCGCCTACATGGAACTCGTCGTCACCGACCTCGAGGCCTCGCGCAAGTTCTACGTCGACGTGCTCGACCTCGTCGTCACCGAGGAGGACGACGAGACGGTCTACCTGCGTTCGATGGAGGAGTTCATCCACCACAACCTCGTGCTGCGCAAGGGCGACGTCGCGGCGGTCGCCGCGTTCTCGTACCGGGTGCGCACGCCCGGGGACCTGGACAAGGCGGTCGCCTTCTACTCCGAGCTCGGATGCCGCGTCGAGCGCCGCGCCGAGGGCTGGACGAAGGGCATCGGCGAGTCGGTTCGCGTCGAGGACCCGCTCGGGTTCCCGTACGAGTTCTTCCACGAGGTCGAGCACGTCGAGCGCCTCGCCTGGCGCTACGACCTCTACACGCCCGGTGCGCTCGTGCGACTCGACCACTTCAACCAGGTCACGCCCGACGTGCCTCGCGCGGTGAAGTTCATGCAGGACCTGGGCTTCCGCGTCACCGAGGACATCCAGGACGACGCCGGAACCGTGTACGCCGCCTGGATGCGCCGCAAGCCGACCGTGCACGACACCGCCATGACCGGTGGGGACGGCCCGCGCATGCACCACGTCGCCTTCGCCACGCACGAGAAGCACAACATCCTCGCCATCTGCGACAAGCTCGGAGCGCTCCGCATGTCGGACCGCATCGAGCGCGGGCCGGGCCGTCACGGCGTCTCGAACGCGTTCTACCTCTACCTGCGCGACCCCGACGGCCACCGCGTCGAGATCTACACGCAGGACTACTACACCGGCGACCCCGACAACCCGGTCGTCACCTGGGACGTGCACGACAACCAGCGCCGCGACTGGTGGGGCAACCCGGTCGTGCCGTCGTGGTACACCGAGGCCTCGCTCGTGCTCGACCTCGACGGCAACCCGCGGCCGGTCGTCGCGCGCACCGACGACTCCGAGATGGCGGTCACGATCGGCGCCGACGGGTTCTCGTACACGCGCAAGGACGAGGACGAGGAGATGCCGACCTGGAAGCAGGGCGAGTACAAGCTCGGCCACCAGCTCTGACCCGCCCGGACGCACGTCGTCGGCGCCTGCATCTGCGCCGACGGCTGTGCAGGTGCGCACGAGCGCACGCGAACAATAGCCCATCCGGGGCGCGACCGGAATGGCTGGCGCGGATCGCCGCGGGCCGGGATGCTTGGTACGTGATCGCGGAACAGGGAACGACCGCTTCGCGGGCGATCACGACCGGGGGGACAGTCCCCGGGGGGTTCACGCCCTCCGGGGCCCGAACGTTCCCGAGGCGTCGTGTACCCACGGCGTCGTGGCCGATCAGAAAGGCATCTCCGTGAACATCCTGCTCATCATCGTCGGCATCATCGCCATCATCCTGCTCTTCACGGGCGGCTTCGTGGAGTCGCTCAACTTCCTGCTCTGGGTCGGCATCATCCTGCTGGTCATCGCGGTCATCGTCTGGCTCGTCCGGATGCTGACGGGCAGCCGCAGGGTCTGACCGGTCCCACCGGGTCCGCTCGCGCGGACCCGTCCACGGCCTCGGGGGAGGCCGTTCGCCGCCCGGCACGGATTCCGTGCCGGGCGGCGTCGTGCGTCCGGGCGAATGCTCGACCGGCGGCGCAGTCGTCGTCGAGTGGCTCTGGCGACCGGCACGACGCGGTGGGACACTACGCGTAGCCGTCCGCTGACGAGGAGGTCATGGTGAACGATCAGGCTGCCGGCGAGGTCGAGGTGCGGTTCGGGTGCGACGCCGGCCGAGCACCGGCGGAGCGGGACTTCGCGCAGGCCGACGGGCAGTCGTTCGAGGGATGAACATGGACATGCTCCGCGGCCACGAGATCGCCGAGGCCCGCCTGGCCGACTGGCGGAAGCTCGCGCAGGGACTGCACGCCCGGTACCTCGTCGACGGCTTCGCCGACGGCGTTCGGTTCCTCACCGCCGTGGGCGAGGCCGGGGATGCCCTCGGGCACCATCCGAGCGTCTCGATGGGCGACCGGCACGTCGACCTCAAGCTCATCAGCGCCGACGCGATCTACCGCGACGACGAGGGCACCGAGCACCGCGTCGAGTGGGTGACCCGGCAGGACGTCGACCTCGCGAGACGGATCACCGAGATCGCCGCCGAGCACGGGCTCGAGCCCGACCCCGGTTCGGTGAGCGTCATCGAGTTGGGACTCGACACTGCGGGCTCCGCGACGATCGCCCCGGTCTGGGCCGCCCTGCTGACGGGGAACACCGAGTCCCAGGGACACGGCTCCCCCAGCGACGAGATCCGGGATGCCACGGGCCGGGTGCCGAACCTGTGGTTCGGGGAGGCCGACGAACCCGCCCGTGCGAGCCAGCGCTTCCACGTCGAGGTGTACGTGGCGCCCGAGGCGGCCGAGCGACGGATCGCCGCGGCGGTGGCCGCGGGCGGGACGGTCGTCGACGACGGCGAGGCACCGTCGCTGACCGTGATCGCCGACCAGGACGGCAACACGGGGGTGGTCTGCATCGACGCGTCGGCTGCGGCCGCGGTCTGAGCGGAGGCGCTGCACCGCGTCCGGGCTCGCGGGTCAGTTGATGATCTCGCCCCGTTCGTCGGCGAGGATCGCCGCGAGCCGGTCGCGCCACTCCTGCAGCGCCTCGGGCGCGAGACGCGTCCAGTCCGCGACCTCGCCGACGATCCGCAACGGGTCGGCGCTCCGGTAGGAGCGGGTCGGGTTCCCCGGGAACTTCTTGTCCGTGACATTCGGGTCGTCCTCGAACGAGCCGGTCGGCTCGACGACGTACACGCGCGGCTCCGCGTCGCCCGGAGCGAGTTCGGCGCTGAGGCCCGCGCCGTCCTGCAGGGCGGTGAAGTAGACGTGGTTCATCACCACCTCGGGGCGATAGTTTGAGCGGAATCCCGCCGTGAGGAGGTCCCCGACCGCGAGGTCCGCCTTCGTGCCGTGGTAGAAGGGCCCCTCGTCGACCGCGTCGGACGCGATGACCTCGAGCGGTCCCTCGTCGGCGGTCGGCCGCTCGAAGTGGTCGAAGTACGCGACTGCGTCCTCCTCCGACAGGGTGAAGTCGTCGCCGTGCTCGAGCCGGCGGGCACGCACCCGGGCCAGGGCCGTCTCCCTCGGCGTGGCCAGGTAGATCGTCTCAGGCTCGATCCCGAACGGCCTCAACAGGGCCCGGTACTCCCCTCGCATACGACGCGACCAGAACGAGAAGTCGAGCACGACGTCCGTCCCGCCGGTCACGAGCCGGAGCAGCCGCGCTCGGAGTTCCCGTTCGATGTCGGCGCGCACCTCATCCGGCAGCGGCATGGAGCGGATTCCCCTGGCCCGCGCCACCTCGTCGAACGAGAGGCGCACCATCCCGCCTCGTTCGAGCCGTCGGGCCACGGTCGTCTTCCCGGCGCCCGCGGGCCCGCACATGAAGACCACGCGCGGCGGGTTCGGGCTCGATGGGTCGATCGGTCTCGACATCCCGCCGGCACCTACCAGATGGTGCCGCCGCCGATCGAGATCCCGCCCCAGGTGAGCGCGATGAAGATCGCGGCGAAGACGACGGGCGCGATGCCCTTGCCGCTGCGCGCGAGGCCCTTGAAGAGCGCGATCACGGCGAGGATCGCGGCGATGACCGAGAGGCCGCCGCCGAGGATCAACCCGATGAACAGGGGGATGGGCATGAGCAGCAGGCCGGCCAGGGCGATCCAGAATGCGGCCCACGCCGCCGGATTCGAGCGGACTTCGACGGAGGAGGTCATGCCTCATTATCTCGTGGATGCGGTCCGCCGGCCGCCGCCCGCGGCGGCGTCGGTGCCCGCACGGCGAGGCATGGTCACGCTCGAGGCGCCATCGGCGTTGCGGTCGCGGTCCGCCACGCCGTGACGACCGCCGGTCGTGACCGCAGCGCGGTCAGAGGAGGAAGTCGATCGCCGCGTCCTTGAACGTCCGCGACGTGAGCGTCGACACGTGGTCGCGCCCCGGGATCGTGACGAGGTCGCTCCCCCAGTCGAGCGCGAGCTGCTGCACGCCGACCGGCACCGGGTCCTGCTCGCCCGCCACGAACAGCACCGGAACGCCGCCCGGGATCGCGAGCGGGGCTCCCGAGACGCCGCCGACCACCGCGAGGAGCGCCTCGCGATCGGCGCCCGCGCGAAGCGCCGGCCCGAGCACCTGGGCGATGACGGGGTTCGTCGGCGGCACGTCGTCGACGAGGTAGGCACGCACCTCGTCAAGTTCCCACGTCGCGAAGAGCTCGGTCGGTCCGGCGCCGCCGACGACCACGCGGCGGACCCGGCCGGGCGCGACCTCGCACAGCGCCGAGATGACGCGATTGCCCATCGAGTAGCCCACCGCATCGCATCGGGCGGCTCCGGCCGAATCGAGCACGGCGACGAGGTCGGCCCCGAGCCGGTCGGGCGCGTACGCGTCCGGCTCGACCGGCTTGTCGCTGTCACCGTGACCGCGCAGGTCGACCGTGACGACCCGACGACCGGAGTCGACGAGGGCACGCACCCATCCGGTGCCCTCCCAGGTGACCGTCGAGTCCGACGCGAATCCGTGCACGAGCAGGACCGGCGGACGCCCGGGCTCGGCGTCGTCGCCGTGCACGCGGTAGGCGATGAGGACGCCGTCGGGTGCTTCGGCGTGCAGGACCGGCGCCGGCGACTCCGCGGGGATCACGCGCGACCCGACCGGTCGGCGGCGTCATCGGAGGCGGCGGCGTCAGCGGCCCCCGCCCCGGAGTCGACGACCTCGCCGGGCGGCAGCTCCGACGAGTCGACGATCGACGCGCCCGCGTGGCCCAGTTCGGCGATCGCCGCCTCGGAGCTCTCGGGAGCGACCCCCGCCACGAGGTCCTCGAGCACCCGGACGTGTCGGCCGTGCTCGATGGCGTCGAGCGCGCTCGCGCGCACGCAGTAGTCCGTGGCGATGCCCACCACGTCGACCTCGGTGACGCCGTGGCGGTCGAGCACCTCGGCGACCGGGTCGCCCGCGTCATCCGTGCCCTCGAAGATCGAGTACGCCGGCACGCCCTGGCCTTTCCGGATGTGCACGTCGACGTGCGCGGTGTCGAGCGCGGGATGGTACTCGGCCCCGGCCGTGCCGGCCATGCAGTGCTGCGGCCAGGTCGTGGCGAAGTCGGGCTCGGCGTCGGTGGCGAAGTGCCCGCCGTTGTCGTCGTCGGCGTTGTGCCAGTCGCGCGAGGCCACGACGAGGTCGTAGCGGTCGGCGTGCTCCGCGAGGTACGCGGTGATGCCCGCGGCCACCGCCGCGCCGCCCTCGACGCCGAGCGCACCGCCCTCGGTGAAGTCGTTCTGCACGTCGATGATGAACAGGGCCCGACTCATGACCGGCTCCTTCGCTCTCGGGTCTGCGGCGCGCCGTCACCGGGCGCCGCCACCCATTCTGTCGCGGATCCGGACCCGGCGGGCGGGCCC
Source organism: Agromyces litoreus (assembly GCF_040496015.1). Classification (NCBI taxonomy): domain Bacteria; kingdom Bacillati; phylum Actinomycetota; class Actinomycetes; order Micrococcales; family Microbacteriaceae; genus Agromyces; species Agromyces litoreus. Next base: position 18,532 of record NZ_JBEPKA010000024.1, on the reverse strand, counting down.
TCCGTCATTCGTTCGAGAGGTCGTCGCCGCAGCGGTAGAACGCCGTGGTGAGCGTGTCGATCGCCTGCTTCGCTCCCTCGGTGACCTGTCCGAGCGCGTACACGGCGAACGTGAGCGTCGTGCCGTCCTGGGCGTGGATGATGCCCGCGAGCGTGTAGCCGGTGTCGATCCATCCGGTCTTCGCGAACACCGCACCTGCGGCGGCGGCGTTGTCGCCGGCGAAGCGATCGGCGTACGAGAGCGAACCGCGCGCGCCCGCGACGGGCAGGCCGTCGAGGATGACGCCGAGGTGGCCCTCGCGCGCCTCGACCTTCGCGAACAGTCGAGTGAGGTACGCCGGCGGCACCGCGTTGTCGGGTGAGAGTCCCGACCCGTCGATGACGCGGATGCCGCCCCGCGCGATGCCGTACGACGCGAGGGCCTTCCGGATGGCGGGGTCGATCGCGGCGAAGTCGTTGCCCGTGCCGACCGCGACGGCGACCTGGCGGGCGAGCATCTCGGCCACCGTGTTGTCCGACACGATGAGCGCCTTGTCGATCAGCTGGGCCACGGTCGGCGACCAGACGCGGCCGAGCTCGGCCGCGCCGGCCGGCGCCGTCCCGCGCTCGATGACCGCGATGCCGCCGAGCTCGGCCGCGAAGGCCTCGCCAGCGCGCCCGACGGCGTCGTACCCCCTGGCGGAGGTGTTGGCATACGGGTCGGCGCGGTCGCCGTCGACCATGAGCGCCGTGATCTCCGGCATGTAGCCGAGGTCGCGCTCGGTGGGCGCCCAGCTCGCGTGCCAATCCTCGCCGCCGAAGTACGACGCGTCGAGGACCAGGCGGGTCAGCGGCGGGTTCGACGGGTCGGCGTTCCATGCGTCGCGGACCTGGCGGGCCAGGTCGTCGAGGTGCGCGGCGCCCGGGTACACGGTCTCGCTGCCGCTCGGGGTCCGGGAGAGCGTGAGGTCGCCCCCGCCGACGAGCACGACCGTGCCCGGCTCGGCACCGCGCACGACCGTCGTGGCGAAGCGGTCGTCGGGCTCGAAGACCGCGAGCGCGGCCGCCGCCGTGAGCACCTTCATGACGCTCGCCGTGCGGGAGGCGGTCAGCCCGCCGCGGTCGTAGAGGATCTCCCCCGTCGCGGCGTTCATCACCTGCGCCTGCAGGTTCGCCAGGCGCGGGTCGGCGGCGGCGGCGCCGACCGCGCACGTCCGCTCCTTCGCGATCGGCTCCGGCGTCGGGGTCGGCGTCGGGGTCGGCGTCGGTGTCGGGCTCGGCGTCGGGGTCGGCGCGGCGGCGGGCGTCGTCGGGGCCGGAGTCGCGCCGGTCGAGGTGGCGGCGAACGCGACCGCGGAGCCGAGCACCGCCACGGCGACGACGCCCGCGACGGCGGCGAGCACCCGGTGCTCCGCGATCAGGACGCGGATGCCGCGACGCTCGCGCGGCCCGGTGCCGGACGGGTCGGCGGAGGGCGCGAGCTGTGCGGCCTCGCGTGCCGCGGCCCCGTCATCCGTCTCATCGCTCACCGGGGCATTGTACGAAGGGGAGCCGGACGGCGCCCGGGCACCGGTGCCGCCGGCAGGTCGGGTCGGCTCAGGACGCCGTGCCTCCGCCGCGCGCGGGGCCGCAGACGTCCCGGATGACCCGGCCGATGACCGCGGTGAGCGTCTCGAGCGATCCGGCGTCCACCCATTCGTGGTCCGCGTGCGCCCCGCCACCGCGCGGACCGACGAGGACGGCCGGGATGCCCGCGCCCGCGATCAGGCCGGCGTCGGTCCACCACGGGTCCCCTCGCACCACGGCGGGCTCGCCGGTCACCTCCTCCACCGCCGCGACGACGGCATCGGCCACCAAGGCGTCCGCTCCCGACTCCATCGCCGGACGCGTCACGAGCGGGACGATCCGCGCGGGTCCCGACGGGGCCAGCACCCGCGCGAGCTCGGCGCCGGGGTCGACCTCGCCGGGAAGGGTGCGGCGCTCGACGACGAGCACGCAGCGGTCCGCGACGGTCGCGGCATCCGACCCGCCCTCGATGGTCGCCACCCGCACGCTGCCGGTGCCGAGCAGCGGATGCCGGGGCCCGGACTCGAGCCGCTCGCCGAGCGAGCGCAGGGCGAGGAGGCCGTCGATGGCGCGGGCGATCGCATCGACGCCGAGCTCCGGCTGCGAGCCGTGCGCGGCGAGGCCGTCGTACTCGACACGGAACCAGGCGAAGCCGCGATGGGCGAGCGTGACCTGCAGGTCGGTCGGCTCGAGCACGACGGCGCCGTGCGGGCGGACGCCGTCCCGGTCGAGCTCGACCAGCAGTTCCTCCATCCCGATCGAGCCGAACTCCTCGTCGGCCGCGAACGCGAGGACGACATCGCCCGCGAGTCCGGCGGGTGCTCGCGTGACGGCGACCATCGCCGCGGCCAGCCCGCCGGCCATGTCGTACGCACCGCGCCCCTCGATCGGCTCGGGCGCCTGCGGGTCGCCACCCGTCGGCGCGACGGGCGCCATGCCGGGGCCGCCGACCGTGTCGAGGTGTCCGGCCAGGAGCAGGGTCCGGCCACCGCCGGCGCCGGGACGCCGCGCGAGGACGCTGGGCCTCGCGGGGTCCGCACCGACGATGCGCACCTCGAGTCCGCGGGACGCGAGCCAGTCGGCGACGACCCCGGCGATCTCGCGCTCCCCCGCTCCGCCCGGCACCAGCGACGGGTTGGTCGCGTCCACCGCCACCAGCCGGCGCGCGAGCGTCACGACCGGGGTCTCCGCCGCCATCCGCGGTCGTCCGGCTCAGTCCTCGCCGGGGTAGCGCAGCCCGATCTCGCGGCGGATGCGGTCGAGCGTGCCCATGATCGCGACCGACTGCTCGGTCGAGAGGACGTCGCCCCCGTCGAGTCGCCCGTCGGCGACGAGCCGCTCGAGCGCCTCCGCCTGGAAGTGCATGCCCCGGCCGTCGACCTCCGAGTGGAACTCCTCGAGCACCTCCTCGTCGGGTCCGACCACCCGGAAGCTCGTCGGCGTATACCAGACGCCGTCGATCTCGATCCGCGCGTCGGTGCCGAGCACGAGGGCGCGGTTCGGGCCGCGCGCGTCGCTCGCCGAGAAGGTCGAGGCCATGCGCCCATCGGCGTAGCCGAGTTGCACCGCGATCTCGGCGTCGGCACCGGTCTCCTTGAACACGGCCGTCGACTGGATGACCACCGGCTCGCCGAAGAGGTCCCAGGCGAACGAGATCGGGTAGATGCCGAGGTCGAGCAGGGCACCGCCGCCGAGCTCGAGCGCGTTCAGGCGGTGGCCGGGGTCGTCCGAGAGCTTCTGCGTGTGGTCGGCGACCAGCGCGCGCAGGTCTCCGAGGGTCCCGGCGTCGATGATCTCGCGGATCCGGACCATGTGCGGCAGGTACCGCGTCCACATGGCCTCGAGCGCGAGGCGGCCGTGGTCGCGCGCCGCGTCGGCCACCACCCGCGCCTCGGCTTGGTTCAGGGTGAACGGCTTCTCGATGAGCACGTGCTTGCCGGCGGCGAGCGCGGCGAGCGCCGCACCCGCGTGCCACGGATGCGGCGTCGCGATGTAGATGACGTCGACCTCGGGGTCGTCGAAGAGCGCCTCGTAGCTGCCGTGCGCGGTCGCGAGGTCGAACTGCTCGGCGAACGCCTGCGCCGACTCGTCCGAGCGCGAGCCCACGGCCCGCACGTCGAAGCCGTTGCGCAGCAGGTCGGAGGTGAACTGGCGGGCGATGCCGCCCGTGGCGAGGATGCCCCACCGCAGTCGTGCCGTCATGCGCGCCAGCCTAGTGGGGACCGGACTCCTCCGCGCGGCGGCCCGACACTTGCGCTCCGGACGGTGCGGGCCGGTTGCCACCACGATCCGGACGACGCTGTCCAGATGTGACCCGTTCGGGGCGCTGCGGCGCCGACCGCTTCCCGCTATCTTTCGGCCATGTCGGCACGTTCGAACCGAAGGAGCCGCATCGTCGGCTCGACCGCCGGGGCCATCGTCGCCCTCGTCGCCGTGCTCTTCGGCGCCGCACCATCCGCCATCGCCGTCCCCTCCGACCCGGTCGCGAAGTACGTCTCGCTCGGCGACTCGTACGCCGCCGGGCAGGGCGCCGCCGCCCCACTCGACCAGTGCCTGCGATCCGAGGCGGCCTACCCGGTGCTCCTCGACGCGGTGCCACGCGTCAACCTCCTGCGGCAGGCCGCCTGCAGCGGCGCGACGATCGACGATGTCATGGCGACGCAACTCTCGCAGGTGAACCGCGGGACGACGCTCGTCACCCTCACGGTCGGCGGCAACGACCTGGGCGCCGGCGCGGTCTTCGCCGTCTGCGCGCCCGACCCGACCTCGGTCGCCTGCGCCCTGGCGGTCGGCGAGGCGCAGTCGCTCCTGGCATCCCAGGTGATCGAGGCCGACCTGGTCGACCTGCTGCTGGCCATCGCTGAACGAGCGCCCAATGCGCGGATCGTCGTGACGGACTACCCGATCCCGTTCGAGCTCTCGCCCGACCCGGATCCGCTGCTGGCGACGATCGATGCGGCCACCTTGGAGCTGGACGCGCAGATCGCCTCGGCGGTCGGCACGGCCGCCGGCGCAGGCGTCGACGTCGGCCTGGCGAGCGTCGTTCCCGCCTTCCTCGGACACGGAGCCTTCTCGGCCGACCCGTGGCTGGGTCAGGATCCGACGAACACGCTGACGTTCCTGCACCCGACCGCCTTCGGGCAGTCGGTCTATGCCCAGGTCGTCGACGCGGCGCGGTAGGGCACGGCAACGTCATGTTCCGAGCTGACGGGGTCGATTCATCCGCGAGCGGCGTCCGCGACCCGAGCCCCCGCGTCGCGCTGCTGTTCGCCGCCCTCCTCGCGGCCCTCGCGCTCATCCTGGGCTCGTCACTGGTCGGTCCGACGGATGCCGCGAGCGCGGCCGTCCCGGCCGCCAAGCCCGACAAGCCCGGCGGTGGGGGCGGCGGCAACGGCGGGGGCAAGGGCGGCGGTAAGGGCGGCGGCAACGGCGGCGGCACGACCGCGCTCCAGTACGCCGCGGTCGGCGATTCGTTCGCCGCCGGCGCCGGCGGGGGGAGCTACCTCGACACGACGTGCGACCGCAGCTCGAAGAGCTACCCGATGCTCCTCGACGGCGATGCCGACAAGTCCCTCGTCGCCTTCCCCGCGTGCTCCGGCGCGGACACGTCGGACGTGATCGCCCAGGCGGCGGCGGTTCCGGCCACGGCGAAGCTCATCACGGTCACGGTCGGCGGAAACGACGTCGGCTTCGCCGACGTGATGCAGGACTGCTTCGTCTTGAGGAACACGTCGTGCCAAGCCTCGATCGATGCCGGGGCGGCGATCGCCGCATCACCCGGGTTCACGCAAAGCATCGTGTCGGTCGTCGAGACGCTGCGGGCGCAAGCGCCGGGAGCCACGGTCATCGTCACGGGCTACCCGCTCCTGTTCTGGGAGAACAGTTCCGGGGTGAACCCGAAGTACGCGTACGCCGACGAGGTCAACGACGAGACGGTCGTACTCAACGACGTGATCCAGGCGGCCGCCGAGTCCAGCGGAGCGGTGTTCGTCGATGTCGAGGACGACTTCGCCGGCCACGGCATCGGCAGCTCCAGCCCGTGGATCACCGACTACGTGCTGCTGAACTTCACCTCCGCATTCCACCCGAACCCGAGCGGATACGTCGCCTACGCGGCCGCCATCCGAGCCGTGCCGCTGCCCTGAGCTCGCGACACGACGCGGAGGGCCCGGACTCCCGTCCGGGCCCTCCGCGTTCCCGGCCCGGCGCCGATCGGGGCGGGTCGCACCGGGAGTCCGAGTGGTCAGCCTGCCGCCGCGGCGCGGACCGACGTCGGCTCCCCGCGCTCCGCCGCCCCGGCCTCGAGCGCCGTGGTCCAGGCGCCCGACCCGCCGCGCAGCACCGCCACCGCCGCGCCGATGAACGCGACCACGCCCAGCACGAGCGACGTCCACGTCACCCACGCACCGGAGAGGACGTTCGGCAGGACGAACTCGACGACGGTCCACGCGAGCAGGGCGATCGCCACCCAGCGCGGCGCGATCGCGGAGCGCAGGATCGCGACCGCGACGAGGATTACGCCGAGCACGGTGCCGGCCAGGCCCGCGAGCAGGACCGGGACGAAGGCGCCGCCCTGCGTCGTGGCGAACGCGGCCTCCGCCGCGTCGAGGTCGCCCGACTTCGCGGCGTAGCGTGCCATGCCGAGCGTCACGAGGCTCGCTCCGCCGTAGGCGACGTGCCCGAAGGCGCCGAGCCCGCTGAGCACCGCGCCGAGCGTGCCGAGCACGGGCGAGCGGTGGCTCGCCGCGTGCGCCAGCCCGACCAGGCCGATCGCCCAGAACACCTGCGACCACAGGAACACCTGCAAGCCGATCGCGGCGGTGGCCGAGCTTGCGAGCAGGTCGACGTACTCGCCCGGGTCGTCGGGGAACTCCGGCTGCATCAGGATCCCCACGACGGCGAGGACGATCGCCGCGGCGAGCGAGACGGCGACGAGCACGCGTCGGACGGACGGAAGGGCGCGAGACGTGGACATGGACGGTTCCTCTCCGGTCGGGCCACGACTCACCCGCGGCCATCGGCTCGACGCTATGCGCGGCGCAACGTCGCGGGCATCGGCCGGCGGGCCCGGCCCGATCACCCCGGGTCGACGCGCCGATCACCCCCTGGTGATTCCGCCCGTGCCTCGCGGAGCGCTAGCCTGCGGTCGTGGACCGCCGCACACGATGGCACATCGCGCAGGACGTCGCCGTCGCCGCCCTCGTCGCGGCGCTCGGGCTCGGCGAGGTCTGGGTGCCGTTCGACTCCGTCCAGGGCTCGGGGTCGCCGGTGCTCGGGTCGATCGCGATCGTGCTCTGCGCAGGCCTGCTCGCCATGCGCCGAAGGGTCCCGCTCCTGCTGGTCGGCGTGCCGCTGATCTGGGTCGCGGCCTTCATCGCGACCTCCGGTGAGATGCTGGTCCTCTTCTTCGGCGGCTTCCTCCCGATCCTGCTCGCGCTCTACACCGGCGCGCGGCATGGCAGCGTCGCCACGTCGGCGGCGGTCTGCGGCTCGGTGTTCGCCGCCGTCATCCTGGCCGACCTCTTCGTTCCGGAACTGCAGGGGCCCAGCGAGCAATTCTTCCACTGGGGCGTGCTCCTGACCGTCTTCCTCATCGGCATCGGCATGCGCGTCTCCGAACGACGAGCCGTGGATGCCGCAGTGCGCGCGGCGGCCGCCGAGGCCGAGGCACGCGAGGCCGCCGTCCGCGCCGTGTCCGAGGAGCGCGCCAGGATCGCCCGCGAGCTGCACGACATCCTCGGCCACTCGGTGAGCGTGATGGTCGTCCAGGCCGGCGCCGCGGCCGAGGTCGTGGACGACGACCCCGCCTCCGCGCGTCGCGCGCTGGAGGTCATCCGGTCGACCGGCAGCGACGCGCTCGCCGACGTGCGTCGGGTGGTCGCGTTGCTCCGGGACGACGAGCTGGACGGGCTCGCTCCGCAGCCCGGGATCGCCCGCCTCCCCGAGCTGGTGGACCAGGCCCGCGCCTCGGGGCTCGTCGTGCACTTCCGAGCCGACGACACGAGCGACCTGTCGGCGGGCCGCCAGCTCGCGGTGTACCGGGTCGTGCAGGAGGCGCTCACGAACGTCCGCCGGCACGCGCAGGCGAAATCGGCCACGGTGGCGATCGACCGTGCCGGAGACCGCGTGGACATCACCGTGACCGACGAAGGCGGCGCCGACCGCCCGTCGCGGCCGGACGGACACGGGCTCCTCGGCATGCGGGAACGGGTCGCGCTGTACGGAGGCGCGCTCGACGCCGGCCCGGGACCTCATGGATGGCGCGTCCACGCGTCCCTACCGACCGGAGCCGGCTCGTGACCGCGGCCGCACCGACCAGGGTGCTGCTCGTCGACGACCAGGCGCTCGTCCGCGTCGGGTTCCGGCTCATCCTCGAGCGCGCGGGGCTGCAGGTCGTGGGGGAGGCCGGTGACGGAGCCGCCGGCGTGGTCGCGGCATCCGACCTCGCTCCGGACGTCGTCCTGATGGACATCCGGATGCCAGTCATGGACGGCATCGAGGCGACCCGTCGCATCCTCGACGCCGATGCCTCCCGCCGCGTGCTCGCACTGACCACGTTCGACCTCGACGAGATCGTGTTCGCCGCGGTCCGCGCAGGGGCGTCCGGGTTCCTCCTCAAGGACGTGCCGCCCGCCGACCTCGTGCACGCGGTGGGCGTCGTGGCACGCGGCGACGCGATGCTGGCGCCGGCGCCGACGGCCCGCCTGCTCGAACGGTTCGCGGAGGCCCCGTCCCCCGAGACCGCGCTCCCCCGAGATCTCGACCTCACCGACCGCGAGGTCGAGATCGTCCGCCTGGTCGCCCGGGGCAGGTCGAACGCCGAGATCGGGGCAACGCTCTTCCTCAGCGAGTCGACGGTGAAGACGTACGTGTCGCGCCTGCTCGCCAAGCTCGGAGCGCACGATCGCGTCCAGATCGCGATCCTCGCCTACGAGTCCGGGCTGGTGCGCCCGGGCGAGCGCTCCGGCTGACCAGCCGATCCCGCGGGCCGGGTCGTCGCCGATGCCCCGTCGTGCGCCGAGGGCCGTCCTGCCGCACCGGCACGCACCCGCCGGGCGTCGTCTGCGGCTTCCGAACATCGTTCGCGAGGAGTACGATGATGCTAATCGCATTAGCGCCATCATCGACCAAGGAGGCGCACATGTCGATCACCGCACCACCCCACCCGCCGGACGTCGAAGCGCAGACCTCCGACGCCGATCCTCCCCCGAGCGAACGCGGGGCTGCATCGCACCCGCGAACGGTGCGTCCTTCGCCCGCGAGTCGAGCGCGTGCCCTGATCGAAGAGGCGTGGCGCCGTACCGGGCACCGTCGCATCCTGATCGCGGTGGTGTGGACGGCCGCGTCGATCGGCGCGATCGCGCTCGCGGTCGGATTCGTCCGCCCGACGGTGCTCTCCGGCGGATCGGAGCGCCCCATCGACCTGAGCGGACGACCCGCCGCCGCGGCGACACCGATCTGGGGAAACGGGACCCTGGCCACGGTGGGCACGACCGTCGCGGGCGATCGCAGCGACATCTACCTCCTCGCATCCGGCAGCACGGTGCCGGCCCAGCTGACGTCGACACCGGACCTGGACGAGTACGCGCCGTCGTGGTCGCCGGACGGCACCCTGCTCGCGTTCATCCGGTCGGATCCTCCCGACCCCGAGCGCCGGGGCCGGTTCGCGAATGCGGCGGCGTGTCTCGAGGTGTGCGATCTCGTCGTGGTCGACGGGACGTCGGCCGCCGCGGTGTTCTCGATCGGCATCGCGCACCCGCTCCAGATCCGGGAGGAGGGCTTCCGAGACTCGATGGTCCCGAGCTCCATCGTCTGGGCACCGGACGGCAGGTCGCTCATCGTCGACCGGGGCTGGTGCGGCATCGGCGGATGCGGCGGTCTCGCCTCCGTCGGGTCCGTGCTCGTGGATGTGGAGCACGCCCGCACCGTCGAGGTCCCGCCGGAGATCTCCGTCCTGGGCTGGTCGCCCGACGGGCGGTGGCTCGCGTTCACCGATGCGCAGGGAGTGTCCGGTCGATCGTTGGTGGTCGTTCCCGCCGGACACCTCGACGAGTCCTCCTTCACCGATCCTGAGGAGCGCGCCGGATGGATCGTCTTGGCCGAGTCCCCGTCGTGGGCGATGAGCATCGACTGGGCGGCGGACTCATCCGAGGTCCTGCTCAACGCGGGCATGATCTTCGGACCCGGCCCGGGCGAATCTTGGCAGCCCGCGACGATCGATGCGATCGCCGTCCCCGAGGGACATCGCCGCACCGTCATCGCCGACGGAGCGAACCCGATGGCCTCGCCCGACGGCCGACGCCTCGCGTATCACACCGGCTACGAAGTCAACGGCGACGGCGAGATCCTGACCGACATCTGGGTCGCAGATCTCGACGGAGCCGACGCGCTCCGGATCGCCGAGAACGCCGCCGCCGACTCGTGGTCGCCGGACGGCCGGTTCCTGGTCGCCCATGACGACCGATCCTGGTTCACCATCGCGGCGGACGGCACCGACCGGTCCGACCTGGCGGTGAGGGCCGTGGGAGGCGGGGTGCCGTGGGGGCCGACCGCATCGTGGCAGGGCGTCCCCTCAGCAGAGTGACCGGCCGGCGTTCCCGCCGTGGGCGCGCTGGCGGAACGGCAGTGCAGACGCGGAAGGCCCCCTCCGCACTGGAGGGGGCCTTCCGATGGAGCCGCCTGTGGGAATCGAACCCACGACCTATTCATTACGAGTGAATCGCTCTGCCGACTGAGCTAAGGCGGCGTGGCACTCGATGCGATTCGCACCGAACGGCACGAGAGACCATGTTAGCGGGTTTTCGGAGCGCTCATGACCACGGGCCGGGCCGTGGGTCAGCACTGCGGATCGGACACGGGCACCACTCCGTCGAGCAGGTAGGCCTCGACGGCATCGTCGACGCAGGCGTTCGACTTGCGGTACGCCGTGTGCCCCTCGCCGTCGTAGCTGACGAGCACCCCGGAGTCGAGCTGGTCGGCGAGCGCCACGGCCCACTGGTACGGGGTCGCCGGGTCGCCGGTCGTGCCGACGACGAGGATGGGCGCAGCGCCGTCGGCCGTGATCGGCGCCCGTGCCGCCTGCTCACCGGCCGGCCACTGCGCGCACCCGATGTCGCCGTAGCCGAAGTAGCGGCCGATGATCGGGGCGGACGCCTCGAGCTCGGCGGCGCGTTCGCGCATCGCGGCGACGTCATCGTCGTACTGGTAGTCGAGGCAGTTGATCGCTCGGAACGCCTCGGTCGAGTTGTCGCGGTACGTCCCGTCGGCCTCGCGACCGTTGTAGAGGTCGGCGAACGCGAGCGCGATGTCGGCCTCGCCGAACATCACCGACTCGAACATGTCCGAGAGGTACGTCCAGCTGTCGGCGCTGTACAGCGGGAAGATGATCGCGGTCACGAGCGTGTCGGCGCCCACCGAGCGGCCATCGCTCCCTCGCAGCGGGCTGCGCTCGACGGACTCGATCAGGCGCGACACCTCGTCGGCGGCGTCGTCGACCGATCCCGAGAACGGGCAGTCGTCTCCTGCAAGGCAGTCGGCGAGGTAGGCGCGGAGCGCCTCCTCGAACCCGACGGCCTGCGCGACGTTGACCTCCTGGTTGCTCGCGGCCGGATCGATCGCACCGTCGAGCACGAGACGCCCCACCTTCTGCGGATACAGGCCGGCATAGGTCGCGCCGAGGAACGTGCCGTAGGAGTACCCGAGGTAGTTGAGTTCCTCGTCGCCCAGCACGGCGCGCAGCAGGTCGAGGTCGCGCGCGGCACTGACGGTGTCGACGTTGGCGAGCAGCTCGCCCGTCTCGTCGCCGCACGCCTCCCCGAACTCGCGACTCGACGCCGTGACCTCGGCGATCCATTCGTCGCTCCCGCGCTCGCCCGGCACGATGCCGTACAGGAACTCGTCCATCCGGGCGTCGTCCACGCATCGCACCGCAGTGGAGCGACCCACTCCACGCGGGTCGAATCCGACGACGTCGAAGCGCTCCTGCAGCGCCGGACCGACCGCGTAGTCGAGCGACTCGGAGATGAACTCCACGCCGGAGCCGCCCGGACCACCGGGGTTCACGAGCAGCGAGCCGATGCGTTCTCCCGTGGCCGGCTGGCGGACGAGGGAGAGGTCGATCTCGCCGGCCGCCGGATCGCTCCAGTCGAGCGGCGCGCGTGCCGTCGCGCACTGGAGGTCGTCGCACCGTTCCCACTCCAGCACCTGCGAGTAGAACGGCTCGAGCTCGGCGGCGACGGACTCCCCCGTCGGCGACGAGCGCTCAACCGGGGCGCCGAACAGCGACGGCATGGCGCAACCGGTCAGGACGGCGGCGCCCGCGACGATCACGGCGAGCGCACGCAGCAGGCGGCGCCCGGAGGTCACGAGCGGACTCCTCGCGCGAGGTCGGGGCGTCGGATCGCCGAGACGAGCATCGCCTCGAGTGCGAGGGCGGGCTGGACGTTGCCGTCGATGCGGATGCGGGCCTCCTGGATGGCGTCGAGCGTGGCCAGCGTCTGCGCGGGCTCGGCCGCGGCCGCCGCGCTGGCGACATCGGCGGCGATCTCGAGGTTGACGAGCTCGACGCCGGCGCCGAGCTGGCTGACGAGGATGTCGCGGAACAGCGACGCGAGGTCGACCAGGATGCGGTCGATCCCATCGCGCAGGCTCCGCGTCGCGCGCCGCTTCTGGTCCTCTTCCAGGGCGCGCAGCTGCGACCGCAGGGCCGCCGGGACCGACTGCCCCGGTGCGACCCCGAGCGAGCGGAGCGTGTGCTCGCGCTCCTCGGCGTCGCGGAGCTCGGTGATCGCCTTCGCGTCCTCGCCGGCGATCTCGAGCAGGCGCGCCGCGGTGAGGACGGCGCCCGGCGTCGAGCGGACCTGGAGGACGAGGCGGAGCGTCTCCTCGCGACGCTGCCTGGATTCGGCGCTGGTGGCCAGGCGGTGCGCCATCCCGATGTGGCTCTGGGCCTCGCGGGCGGCGCGTTCGGCGAGCGCTCGCTCGACGCCGTCGCGTCGCACGAGGAGGTCGGCGACGGCCGCGACATCCGGCACCTGGAGTCGCAGCGAGCGCACGCGGGAGCGGATGGTGGGGATCAGGTCGGCCTCGCTCGGGGCGCAGAGGATCCAGACGGTCCGCTCAGGCGGCTCCTCGAGTTCCTTCAGCAGTACGTTCGACGTCTGCTCGGTCATCCGGTCGGCGTCCTCGACGACGACGACCCGGTGGTGTCCGACCGACGGAGCGTAGTGCGAGCGCTCGACGATCTTGCGCACGTCGGCGACCTTGATGATGACGCCCTCGGTCGCGAGGACGTGCAGGTCGGGGTGGCTGCGCGCCTCGACCTGGACGCGCACCGCCGGATCGCCGTCCGGGTCGCCCGAGAGGAGCGACTCGGCGAACGCGTACGCCAGGTTCGATCGTCCGGAGCCGGGCGGACCGGTGATCAGCCAGGAGTGCGTCATGTCGGACGCCGTGCGCCCGTGACGGGCGACCGCGGCCGCCGCGGCCGAGCGCAGGACGTCGATCGCCGCATCCTGCCCGGTCAGGTCGCTCCACACGCTCACGGTTCCACGCTACCTTCGGCCGAGGACACGTCGGCTGTGAGTCGACGACCCCGCAGGGACGGATCGCTCATCCGATCGCCCGGACCCGATCGCGGATCCGGGCGGCGATCTCCTCGACCGGGAGCGTCGCATCGACGACCATCACGCGGTCGGGCTCGGCACGGGCGATCGCGAGGTAGGCATCGCGGACGCGCTCGTGGAACTCCCCCGCCTCGGCCTCGAGCCGGTCGTACCTCGTGCGCGCGCCGTCGAGCCGGAGCCGGGCGACGTCCCACGGAAGGTCGAGCAGGATCGTCAGGTCGGGAGCGAGACCCTCGGTCGCCCACTCCGAGATCGTGCGGACCTCGTCGGCGTCGAGCACGCGGCCCGCGCCCTGGTAGGCGACCGACGAGTCGACGTAGCGGTCCTGTACCACGACCTCGCCGCGCGCGAGCGCGGGGCGTACGACCGTCGCCACGTGGTGGGCGCGGTCGGCGGCGTACAGCAGGGCCTCCGCCCGGGGAGCCACGTGGCCGCGGTGGTGCAGCACGATCTCCCGCACCTCGACCCCGACCTCGGTGCCGCCGGGCTCGCGCGTGCGCACGACGGTGCGCCCGTCGGCCTGCAGCCACTCCTCGAGGAGCTCGGCCTGCGTGGACTTGCCGGATCCGTCCCCGCCCTCGAGCGTGACGAACAGGCCGCGGCTCACGAGTTCTTCTTGGTCGAGCGGGTCGTGGTGCGCTTCGCGCCGGACCCGCCCGACTTCGCGGTGCCCCGCTTGGCGCGCGGTGCCGCCGGGCCCTTGTCGCGCTTGATCTGCAGCAGCTCGATCGCCCGCTCGAACGTGATGTCCTCCACGGACTCGCTCCGCGGGATGGTCGCGTTGGTCGTGCCGTCGGTCACGTACGGGCCGAAGCGGCCGTCCTTGACCTTGACCGGCTTGCCGCTGACCGGGTCCTCGGCGAACTCCTTCAGCGCACTCGATGCCCGGCGCGCGCCGTACTTGGGCTGGGCGAAGAGCTCCTCCGCGCCGGCGAGGTCGATGTCGAAGATGGCGTCCTCGCTCGGAAGCGTGCGCGTGTCGGTGCCCTTCTTCAGGTAGGGGCCGTACCGCCCGTTCTGCGCGGTGACCTCCTCACCCGATTCCGGGTCGAGGCCGACCACACGCGGAAGGTCGAGCAGCTTCAGCGCCGTCTCGAGGTCGACCTCCTCGGGCTGCATGCTCTTGAAGAGCGACGCCGTGCGCGGCTTCGGAGCCGCGGCCTTCTTGGTGCCGCGCTTGGGCTTCGCTTCAACGACCTCGCCGGTCGCCGCGTCGACCGAGGGCTCGGGCTCCGGCTCGAGCTCCGTGACGTACGGACCGAACCGGCCGTCCTTCACCACGATCTGCTTGCCGTTCTCGGGGTTCAGACCCAGCACCCGATCGCTCTGCACGGGTGCATCGATGAGCTCCTGCGCCTTCTCGCGCGTGAGCTCGTCGGGTGCGAGCCCGTCTGGGAGGTTGACGCGACGCGGCGTCGCATCGGTCGCGGCGTCCGGCTCGACGACCTCCAGGTACGGTCCGTAGCGGCCGATCCGGAGGGTGACGCCCTCGGCGATCGGAATGGAATTGATCTCGCGGGCGTCGATGTCGCCGAGGTTGTCGACGACCTGGCGCAGGCCCTTGTGCCGGTCGCTGCCGAAGTAGAACTCGTTCAGCCAGTCGACGCGGTCGGCCTCGCCGGATGCGATGCGGTCGAGGTCGTCCTCCATCTCCGCCGTGAAGTCGTACTCGACGAGGTCGCCGAAGTGCTCCTCGAGCAGGCGGACCACCGAGAACGCGACCCAGCTCGGCACGAGCGCCTGGCCGCGCTGCGTGACGTAGCCGCGGTCGAGGATGGTCGAGATGATCGAGGCGAACGTCGACGGGCGGCCGATGCCGAGTTCCTCGAGGCGCTTCACGAGGCTCGCCTCGGTGTAGCGCGGCGGCGGGCTGGTCTCGTGGCCCTTGGCCTCGAGCTCCGCGAGGCCGACGACCTCGCCCTCCGCGAGCTGCGGGAGCTTCGCCTCACCGGGTGCGTCGTCGGCGTTGCGCTCCTCGTCGCGGCTCTCCTCGTACGCGGCGAGGAAGCCGCGGAACGTGATGACGGTGCCGCTCGCGGTGAACTCAGCGGTCGTGCCGGCGACGGGGGTGGTCGGCGATTCCGGAGCCGCGGCGTCGGTGGCGGTCGGACCCACCTCGATCGTGACCGTCGCCGTCTGCCCCTTCGCGTCGGCCATCTGGGAGGCGACCGTACGCTTCCAGATGAGGTCGTAGAGCTTGAACTCGGTGCCGCGGAGCACGCTCTGGAGCTCCGACGGGGTGCGGAAGACCTCTCCGGACGGCCGGATCGCCTCGTGGGCCTCCTGGGCGTTCTTCGACTTGCCCGCGTACGCGCGGGGCTTCTCGGGAATGCTCTCGGCCCCGTACAGCTTCACGGCCTGCGTCCGCGCCGCCTGCACGGCCTGCTGCGAGAGCGAGACCGAGTCGGTGCGCATGTAGGTGATGTAGCCGTTCTCGTAGAGCGACTGCGCCACGCGCATGGTGTCGCGGGCCGAGAGCCGAAGCTTGCGAGCCGACTCCTGCTGGAGCGTCGACGTCGTGAAGGGCGCGGCCGGGCGACGCGAGTACGGCTTCGACTCCACGCGCGACACGCGGCGCGGCACCGCGTCGTCGTGCAGCGCGGCCGTCAGCGCCCGGGCGGTCGGCTCGTCGAGCACGACCGCCTTGCCGGTCAGGCGCCCGGCGTCGTCGAAGTCGCGCCCCGTCGCGATCCGATCGCCGCCCACGCGCACGAGCTTCGCCTCGAACGACGCGGCGTCCTTCGTGAACCGCCCGACGAGGTCCCAGTACGAGGCCGCGACGAACGCGAGCCGCTCGCGCTCGCGATCGACGACGAGCCGGGTGGCTGCGGACTGGACGCGCCCGGCCGACAGGCCGGGGCCGACCTTCCGCCAGAGCACCGGCGAGACCTCGTAGCCGTAGAGGCGGTCGAGGATGCGTCGGGTCTCCTGCGCGTCGACCAGGGCGGTGTCGAGTTCGCGGGTCTGGTCCTTCGCCTTGAGGATGGCGTCCTTCGTGATCTCGTGGAAGACCATGCGGTGCACCGGGACCTTCGGCTTGAGCTCCTGCAGCAGGTGCCAGGCGATGGCCTCGCCCTCGCGGTCCTCATCCGTCGCCAGCAGGAGTTCGTCGGCGTCCTTCAGGGCGCGCTTGAGTTCGGCGACCGTCTTCTTCTTCGCGTCGGAGACGACGTAGTAGGGCTCGAAGCCGTTCTCGACGTCGACCGAGAACTTGCCGAGCGAGCCCTTCTTCAGTTCGGCCGGAAGGTTCTTCGGCTCCACGAGGTCGCGGATGTGCCCGACCGACGAGAGCACCTCGTAGCCGTCGCCGAGGTACTGGGCGATCGACTTCATCTTCGTCGGCGACTCCACGATCACGAGCTTCTTCGCGCCAGACACCGGACTCCTCTTGCTTGATTTCGGGAACGAGAAACGCACAACCTCGCCGCGCCCCCGAGCGGTGTGCCTATCGGTCGGCTGGGTGACCGCCGACAAGCCACACCATACACATACCGGCCGTGAGCATGCCGACCTCGGACATCGGCCGTCAAGGACGTCCGGCCCTTGCGACTGCGGAGGACGGGTGGACAATGTCGCCATGGACACGTCATCGGGCACCTACACTGCGAAGCTCGTCGACGGGCCGCTCGAGGGGAAGACGGTCTCGACCGGGTTCCTGGACACCGGCGACCCGAAGCCGAGGATCGACTTCTCCGGCGACGGCGGCAAGCGCTACGTCTATTCCCGTGCTGCCGGCCTCGAGTTCGACGCACCGGACGACGACCGGCCGTCGGCGGTCGAATACCGCTTCATCGAGACCGTCTTCGACTGACGGACGCGTCGGGCCGGCGGCCGCTCGTCACCTGCCGCCAGCCCGACGCCCGTTCAGCGGGCGACGGTGAAGTTGAAGATGGACGTGTCGAAGCGGTTGTAGCCCTCGTAGTCGATGAGGTCGTACAGCTCCGCCCGGTGCTGCATCTGCGGGAGCAGCCCGGTGAGGGCGCCCGCCTCGGAGAGCTCGTCGAGGCCGCGCTCGGCGGCGCCCATCGCCAGGCGCAGGAGCGAGACGGGCCAGATCACGAGGTTCATCCCGACGTCGGCCAGCTGCTGCACCGTGAACAGCTCGCTCTTGCCGAACTCGGTCATGTTGGCGAGCAGCGGCACGTCGACCGCGGCGCGCATGGCCGCGAACTCCTCGAGCGAGCGCATCGCCTCGGGGAAGATCGCGTCGGCCCCCGCATCCACGAGCGCCTTGGCGCGGGCGATCGCCGCGTCCAGTCCGTCCACCGCCGCGATGTCGGTGCGGGCCATGACCAGGAAGTTCGGATCGCGGCGGGCGTCGACGGCGGCGCGGATGCGCTGCAGCGCGGTGTGCTCGTCGACGACCTGCTTGCCGTCGAGGTGACCGCACCGCTTGGGGTTGATCTGGTCCTCGATGTGCAGGCCCGCGAGACCGGCGTCCTCCATCTCCTGCACGGTTCTCGCGACGTTCATCGGCTCGCCGAAGCCCGTGTCGGCGTCCACGATCGCCGGCAGCTCCGTCATCCGTGCGATCTGCTTGGCCCGGCCCGCGACCTCGGTGAGCGTCGTCAGCCCGATGTCCGGCAGTCCGAGGTCCGCGGACAGGACCGCGCCGGAGATGTAGACGCCGTCGAAGCCCTTGCGCTCGATGAGTCGCGCGGACAGCGGGTTGAAGGCGCCGGGGAAGCGGAGCAGTTCCCCACTCGCGAGACGCTCGCGGAATGCGGCCCGCTTGTCGGCCGGGGTGGTCTGGGCGTACAGCATGGGTCCTCCTAGAAGATGCCGGTGGGGGTTTCGGTGTGGGCGAGGACGCCGGGGGCGGCGGTGATGGTCAGCTGGCCGAGTTCGTCCGCGCCGAGCTCGGGCAGGCGTTGCGCGAGGTCGAGGAACCGGTCGATCTCGTCCTCCTCGAGCACGTCCGCGGCCAGGGTGCGGAACTTGGCCACGTACTGCTCCCGCCCGAACGGGCGCGCCCCGAGCGGGTGCGCGTCCGCGACCGCGATCTCGTCCACGATCTCGCCCCCGTCGGCCAGGCGGATCACGACCCGACCCCCGAACGCCTTCTCCCCGATATCGGACGAGTGGTACCGGCGCGTCCACTCCGGATCCTCGACCGTGGACACCTTCCGCCACAACGCGACCGTGTCCGCCCGATGCGCCCGCTCCGGACGATACGAATCCGCGTGATGCCACACCCCGTCCTGCAACGCGACCGTGAAGATGTACGGGATCGAGTGATCCAACGTCTCCCGCGACGCGTCCGGATCGTACTTCTGCGGGTCGTTCGCCCCCGACCCGATCACGTAATGCGTGTGATGCGAGGTGTGGATCGTGATCGACTCGATCCGGTCCGGGTCATCCAGG
>NZ_JBEPKA010000023.1:0-46965 GCF_040496015.1 Agromyces litoreus | reverse complement strand
GATCGAGGTCGAGCAGGCCTACTACGCTGACCAAGAATCAGGCCTGGCGGCAACCGCCCGACAGGGAAACCGATAGGAACGAAACCCAGGCCGAATCAGTGCAGGTGCCCCGTTGAAGATCCGCTCCGGCACGGCCGGGAACCGGCCGGTGTACGTGGCGATGGGCATCGACCTGGACGGGCACCGCGACGTGCTGGGCATGTGGGTCGGCCCGTCCGGCGGGGAGGGTGCGAAGCAGTGGATGAACATGCTCACCGAGCTGCGCAACCGCGGCATCCAGGACGTGATTATCGTCTGCTGCGACGGCCTGAAAGGACTGCCGGAATCGATCCGGGCGACTTGGCCGCAGGCGGCGGTGCAGACCTGCGTGGTGCACCTGGTCCGCAACAGTCTGCGGTTCGCGTCGAAGAAGCACTGGAAGCGGCTCGCGGCCGAGATCAAGGAGATCTACCACGCCCCCTCGATCGCGGCGGCCGCGGCCCGGTTCGACGAGTTCGCCGAGGAGTGGACCGGGCAGTACCCGGCGATGGTCGAGATGTGGCGGCGGTCCTGGGGCGAGTTCACCCCGTTCCTGGAGTTCCCGCTCGAGCTGCGCCGGATCGTGTACACGACCAACGCGATCGAGTCACTCAACGCCAGGTTCCGGCAAGCCGTGCGACAGCGCGGGCACTTCCCGAACGAGCAGGCCGCGCTCAAAGTGCTCTACCTCGCCGCCCGACAACGACAGCACAACCGTGCGAACCCGACTGGCGAAACCGCCGGCTGGAAGGGCATCCTGAACGTGCTGGCCATGACCTACGGCGACCGCCTAGGACTCAACTGAACAACCGAGCCGATGACCATTTACACAGAAACGCGGACAGACCCGTCGCTGCCCTCGTGGGTATTCTGGTCGCGGCGGTGACAGTGCTGGAGCGCGCGCAATTATCGCCAGCCGCCAACTGGAGTATGACGATTATCGGCTTGTTGTTCGCCCTTTTCGCGGGCGCTCTTGTGGGGGTGACCATCGCGGCCTTCGGTGCGCTCTTCGCGGCGCTGGCATCGCTACCGAGGAAGGGTTCCAGCGGCGCACAAGCCTTGGCGGCATCAGCGGCTGTGCTAATCGGTGGGGCGGCCGTGATCATCCTGCTTCTGGCAGTCCAGGTGCTGCATACGTCGAGCGTCGCGTGGTGGGTCGCCTGTACGTCGACGGTAGTGGGTTCGGGCATGATCGCGCTGTGGGTGCTGAAGAGAGTTGACACCTGAATCGGCGTGGTTCTCCGAGGCTTCTCGTTCAAGGTTGCAGCCTCGGTAGGACAACACCGAGCCGAGCACGGGGCGGACAGCAGACCCGCGTGTAGCGCTGCACGCGATTAAAGGTATGGCTATAATGGGTGCATGTCTGATCTGATCCGTTCGTCGCGTGTCTCGTCTGGGTTGACGGGTGCGGAGTTGGCGGTGCGGTTGGGGGTGACGGTCGCGGCGGTGTCGCAGATGGAGCAGTCGGAGCGTCGCGGCACGATCCGGTTGGACACGCTGCGGCGCGCGCTTGCGGCGATGGGACGGGACATCCGGCTGGACGCGGCGCCGACCGACCCGTACGCCCCGTTCGCGCCGGCGAACGTGACCGATGAGGTCAACCTGGCGTTGGATGAGGGGCGTCCGGAGTTCGCGTTGCGGGTGCTCACGCATGCGGCGTCGGTGATCGCGGAGCATCCGGAGCGGTTCAGTGCCGAGTCGTTGGAGTGGCGGCCGTCGGAGGTCGGGGACCACCGGTGGGAGCAGTTGTTCCGCGCGGTGATGGGTGACGCGATCCCGGCGGGTCGGGTCCGGCCCGACTGGGCAGCACCGGAGAGGTTGCCGCGGGCGTGGTACCCGTTCGGACAGTACGCGTCGTTGAAGGAGCGGGCGAAGCGGTCCACCCCGGAGCGGCTCCGGGCGCTGAACATCATGCTCGATGAGCGATCGCTGGCGCGCGCGTGAGCGACGGACTGGTCCTGACGCCGGAGCGGGCGAGGGAACTCGTCGACGAGCTCGAGCGGCGGCTTGCGGCGCGTGGCATCCGCGGTTCGGTTCGGATCGTGGGTGGCGCGGCGATGGTGCTCCGCTTCCCGGATGACCCGGAGGTGCGGGTCACGACCGATGTGGATGCCGCGTACGAGCCGCGCCCGGAGATCGACGAGGTGATCGCCGAGATGGCCGAGGACCTCGGGCTGCCGGATCGGTGGATGAACGCGGCGAGCACCCCCTGGAATGTGGTGACCGACACCGGTGGCACGATCACGGTCGCCACCGCCGAGGAGCTGGTGGCGATGAAGATGGCCGCCGGCCGGGCGCAGGACCTCGCCGACCTTCGCGTCCTGGCCCGCCACCTCGGCATCACCGACCCGGAACGGCTCGTCGAGATCGCATACGACGCTTACGGCGAGGACTCGCCCGCGCTCGGCGACCCCCGCGAGTCGTACGAACTCTTCGCCCGCGACGTCCTCGCCGACCGCCGTCGCAAGTGACCAGAAACCTGCAGAGAACGCCCTCGGAGACCAGATTCGGCCCGTATGACTCCGTAGCAGCACGTACACTTGGGCCCATGAGATCCGCGGAAATCCGCGGAATTCCGCCCCTCGCGGGCTGGACCCGAATCGCTCAGATCGACTTCAGTTGTTCTTGGTTCGAGTCCAGGTACCCCAGCCATAGGAGGCGCTGAATTCCGCGGCAAAGTCACCCTTTGCCCCTCCTTCCGTCCGGTCGTGTTTCGGGTCGAAAGACCAGAAACGGGACCCAGGAACTCGGCGCGATGCGCCATCTTCGCTCGGCCGTACCGGTCGGTACGGGGCTGTTCTGACGTCGTCGGACTGCTGCGGGCTCGGTTCGTGCACCTGCTCGGTATCAACAAGTCGACGACGCAGACCGCCCCCGCCTTCCTCACCCAGCACGAGCTCTCCGAGCTGCTCCGGCTCCCCGAGCGCACGCTCGAGGACTGGCGGCTGACGCACTCCGGGCCGCCCTTCCTCAAGCTCGGCCGGCACGTCCGCTACGACATGGCCGACGTCCTCAGATGGGTGGGCGATCAGCGGCATGGGTAGACCACAGACGCCCGCCGGCGAGCTGGGCAAGATCAGCGTCACCCGACTCGAGAACGGCCGTTACCAGGCCCGTGGCGCCACCTCGCGCAAGTCCACACCTTGGCCAAGGCCGGCGACATCAGCTTCTCGACGTACGAGGCGTACGAGACCGCGGCGCGCGTGTTCCTCGTGCCTCGATTCGGTGCCGCGCGTTTCGAGCAGCTCACCGTGGGTCGTCGCTGCGATCGGATGCTGCAGGACATCCTCGCGACCGAGACCCTCTCGAAGGCCCGTCCGTCGCGCGCGGACCGTGCTGGGCCTCCTCTGCGGGTATGCCGTGCGTGACGACGCCCTGCCGCGCAATCCGGTTCGGGACGTGCAACGGTTGCCGATGTCGCCGAAGAAGGAGTCCCCGAGCGCGTCCTGGCCCTCGGCGGCGACTGCGCCGTGAGTGTCGCACGCTTCGACGTTCTTCCGCGTCGTCCACGCTGAGGACGGAACGGAACCCGGGCGAGTCACGCCCGGCCGTCGCATGCTAGACCTGTGTGGGAACGCGTGGCACCCGCGGGTTCGTTCGGTATCGACGACGCTTTCAGTATCAGGGCCCGTTCCTCGGCGATGGCTCCGGCTACGGAGGGCACCGATCCTGCTCCCGCCACTTCCGGAAGAGGGGAAGTACGTGTCCAAGCTCACCTTCTCGCGGCCGGCCGCGAACTGGTTGGAGAGTCTCCCACTCGGCAACGGGGAACTGGGGGTGATGGTGGACGGCGGATTCCCGCTGGGCCGATTCTGGCTGAACCACGAGACCGGCTGGTCGGGCTCGCCGTCGAGTGAGGGATCGGCACGTCCGGCGGAGCTTCGCGCGCACCAGGCTCTCGAGCACGCGCGCAGAGCGTTGGCCGAGGGTGACCCGGTCGGTGCCGAGTCGTCCCTCCGCGCGATGCAGTCACGGTACTCGCAAGCGTTCATGCCGATGGCCGAGCTCACGATCGCCCACGGGCCCTGCGCCGCTGATGGTGAATACGCTCGGACGCTGGACCTCGCAACGGGAGTGCACGAGGTCCAGCTCGATGATCGGCTCGAGCGTGCGGTGGTCTCCGCCCCGCACCGGGTACTCGCGATCGATGCTTCCGCGGACATCCGGGTGGCGCTGGGCTCGCCGCTCCGCGTGATCCAGCGGAAACAGGAGGGCGACGAGATCGTCCTCCACGTGCGCTTCCCTTCGGATGTGGCTCCGCCGCACGAGCCCGACTACCCGGCGGCGGCGTGGGACGCAGGACCGGGCGCCGCGTTGGAGGGCGCCGTGGTGGCCCGGACGGTCCCTGCCGACGGACGGCGCCTGGTGCTGCTGGCGGCCGCCACCACGTTCAGCGGACTGGGGCAGCCCCCGGCAGGCACCGCGGCGGACGCGGAGGCCAGAGCCCGAACGTGGCTCGATGCCGCGGAGAAGGCAGGGGTTGGGGACGTCTTCCACGCTGCGGCATCCGCACACCAGAATCTGTTCCGCCGAGCATCGGTGGTGCTCGAGAGCCCAGCTGGAGAACCCTCCGACGATCTCGATCTTCGCCTCCGCCGTGCCGTGTCGAGTGTCGACCATCCGCTCAAGGCCGATCCTGGCCTTGCGTCGGTCCTGTTCGACTTCGGGCGCTATCTCGCGATCGCCTCCACTGGCGTGGGCATTCTTCCGCCGACGCTCCAGGGAATCTGGAATCCCGAGTTGAGGCCCCCGTGGAGCAGCAACTACACGCTCAACATCAACACCCAGATGAACCACTGGGCGGCGCACATCACGAACATCCCCGAGACTGCAGTGCCGTATCGCGACTTCGTGCTCGCGCTCGCAGCGGCGGGCCGGGCGACGGCGAAGCGGCTGTATGGCGTGGCGGGCTGGGTGGCCCACCACAACTCCGATGCGTGGCTGTTCTCCTCGCCGGTCGGGGAGGGCCACGGCGATCCGAGGTGGTCGGCGTGGCCGATGGCCGGTCCGTGGTTGTCACGCGGCCTGTGGGATGCCGTGGAGTTCGGCGCAGGAACGGACGAGGCGGCCAGGATCTGGCCTGCGATCCGCGGTGCCGCGGAATTCGCCCTCGCATGGCACCACCGAGATCCGAGGGGCGAGTGGGTCACCGCCCCGGCGACTTCGCCGGAGAACGCCTACATCACCGAGGACGGATCCGTCGTGGCGGTCGACTCGACGACGGCGATGGACCAGCAGCTGCTGCACGACCTGTTCGGCATCACCGCTGCGCTCGCCGAGATGATCGGCAGGTCCGATGACGAGGTCGTTCGCGAGGCGCGGTCGAGACTGGATCTCCTCCGCGCGGAGCCGGAGTCGAACGCCGACGGCACGGTGCAGGAATGGGCGGGAACCCGGCTCGAAGAGGATCCGACACATCGTCACCTCAGTCCGCTCTACGGGCTCTATCCCGGCCCGGGGACGTGGGGCGCGGCTTCGAGAGCCGCGGCGGAAGCGACCCTCGAACGTCGAGGCGACGACTCGACCGGATGGTCGCTGGTCTGGAAGATGGCACTGTGGGCACGGCTCGGTCGTGCGGACAAGGTCTCCGATCTCATGCGACTGTTCTTTCGGGAGGCGCCGCCGGACAGCGCCCTGGAAGCGGGCGGGCTCTACCCGAACCTCCTCGCCGCGCACCCGCCCTTCCAGATCGACGCGAACCTCGCCTTCCCGGCGGTCCTCGGCGAATGCCTCCTCCAGAGCCACGGGGAGATCCACTTGCTCCCGGCCGTCCCGCCCGAGCTCTCGTCCGGCAGCGCGACCGGGCTGATCGCCCGCCCGGGGGTGGAGATCGACCTTCGCTGGCGTGATGGAGCATTGGTCGAGGCCGGACTCCGAGCTCGGCGATCCACGACCGTCCGACTGCGGTATCGCGACCGACGGATCCCGGTGGCCCTCGCGGAAGCCCGACGGGTTCTCGTCGGCCCGGGGGACTTCGACCGTCGCTCGTCGCGTTAAGGAGGGCGTCGGGTTCGGCGCCAGACCGGGGCGACGCCATCTCCCACGCGCCGATCGCCTCCCTGCGAGACCGGAGCGGTGCGTCTGGTCGATGCGAAAAACTTTCGCGGGTCGGTGCTCTTGCCTGACCGAGACACGTGTGACAGGGTCTTGTTATCGATGACATTTGGCATCGATAACATCAAGATCCGTCGTCAACTGGCGATCACCACACCAAGCCGCATCGATGCGGTGGAGAGGCGTTCAATGAAGAGCACACGGGCCAAGCGCGCCCTGGCGATCGGCGTCAGCCTGGCGCTCGCCGGCACGCTGGCAGCATGCAGCAATTCCGGTGGAGGCACGTCCGACACGGGCGACAGCGACCTTCCCGGCTGGAACCCCAATGATTCGCGTCCCGAGAACGAGATCCACGTCTACGTCCTGGGTGACGCCGTCGCCGACGTCGAGAAGGAGGCGGCCGACCGCTTCAACGAGACCTCAGACATCAAGGTCGTCATCGACACCGGCTCGACCGCCGGCGCCGAATACAACACCGCGGTGCGCACCCAGGTCGGCACGTCCACCGCTCCCGACATCTGGATGAGCTGGGGCGCGGCCGGTATCAAGCCGCTCGTCGATGCCGGCGCCGTCCTCCCGCTCGACACCTTCATCGAGGAAGACCCCCAGCTGAAGGATGCCTTCCTGCCTTCGGTCTTCGACGAGGAGGTCATCGACGGGACGTCCTACGGGATCCCGATGCGAGGCGTCGCGCCGGAGTTCCTCTACTACAACAAGCAGGTGCTCGCCGACGCCGGCCTCGAGCCCGCGGCGACGTGGGATGAACTGCTCGAGCAGGTCCCCGTGCTCGAGGATGCCGGCGTGATCCCCATCGGGCTCGCAGGTGCCGACAAGTGGCCGAACCAGATCTGGTACCAGTTCCTGTACGCTCGACACCTCGGCAACGAGGCGGTCGCGGAGGGTCTCGCCGGGGACGCCTCGGTGTGGGACTCGGAGCAGTCGAAGGCAGCCCTCGCCGACCTCCAGGACCTGATCGACTCGGGTGCATTCGGCTCGAACTTCGCTTCGGTCTCCTACGGCGCCGACGGCTCCGCCGCGCTGCTCCGCACCGGGAAGTCGGCCTACGAGCTGATGGGTTCGTGGCACTACGGAACGATCGGCGACACCTCGGAGATCGGCTGGACCGCGTTCCCGTCGATTTCGGGCGGTGACGGTGAGGACGGCGAGATCGCCGGCAACCTGAGCAACTTCTACAACGTCGCTGCGGACACGCGCTATCCCGACACGGTGCGCGAGTTCCTGGCAGAGCTCTACAGCGACGAGTTCCTGAAGGGCCAGCTCAGCTTCGGCAACACTCCTCCCACCACCAACGCTGCTGAACTGATCGCCGAGAGCGCCGACCTGGACGAGGCGACGAAGGAGCACCTGACCTTCGTGGTCGATCTCGTCGCCAACGCTCCGACCTTCCAGCTGTCGTGGGACCAGACCGTTCCCGCGGACCAGGCGCCCGCGTCCCAGGATGCCGCAGCGGACTTCTTCAACGGTGCGATCGACGCGCAGGGCTTCATCGATGCGATGAAGTCGGTGACCAGCGGCGGCTGAGCCGGGTCACCTCGATCGGAAGTCACCACAGAAAGAGAAACGCCATGCCTCGTCCCACAGTCGAGGGACCGGCGACCGAGAAGCGGGGCGGTCTGCACGACGCAGACCGCCCCACCTTCTCTGAGCCGATTCGTCGAGAGAACCAGTACGGAGACCGCGTGGTCCCGCCGACTCCCAGCACCACGGAAGGCAGACGTCGCCGCAACAACCTCCAGGGCGCAGGTCGACCGAGCTTCATCTGGTCCCTTCCGGCGATCGCCTTCTTCGCGATGTTCGCCCTCGCCCCGCTCGGGGTCGCGGTATACCTGTCGTTCACGAGCTACCAGGGCATCCCGATCGTTCCGCCCAAGTGGGTCGGTCTCGCGAACTGGGAACGACTGCTCACCGATGCCGCCCTGCACCGCAGCATCACCGTCACGATCGTCCTGATCGTCCTCGCCGTCGTCACCCAGGTGCCCATCTCCCTGCTCATCGGTGTCTGGGCTGCCGGGCCTCAGCGCAGCCGAGCGGTCATCACCGCGCTGTACTTCATTCCGCTGCTGATGTCGTCGGCGGCCATCACGGTCCTGTTCGCCTCGCTCGTCGATCCGAACTTCGGATTGCCGGCGCTCATCCGCGACGCGTTCGGCCTCCCGGTCGACAATCCGTTCAGCAACCTTCTGGGACGGTCGGAGACGGCGATCGGCGTCATCGCGTTCATCTACCTCTGGGGGTCGTCACCGCTGCACACGCTGCTCTACCAGGGCGGAGCGCGCGCGATTCCGGAAAGCCTCTATCAGGCCGCGTCGATCGATGGAGCCGGTCGCGTCCGACAGTTCTTCAGCATCACCATCCCGCTGCTGAAGAACACCATCATCACGTCGACGATCATCATGGTCGTCGGCACCTTCACCTCGTTCGACATCATCCTGCTGCTGACTCGCGGCGGTCCGAGCGGCGGAACATCGAACCTGCCGTACTTCATGTACGACAAGGGAATCGCCTCGCTCAACCTCGGGTACGGAAGCGTTGTCGCCGTCGTCCTGATCGTGATCGCCATGCTCGTCTCGTACGCCATGGTCAAGTTCACCGGATACGACAAGATGCAAGGAACACAGGAGGGCATCTGATGCGGAGAACTTGGAATTGGCCGGCCGGGATCCTCGCCGGCGGATGGCTCCTCGTGGTCATGATCCCCGTCTACATGATGGTCCGGGCCGCGTTCTCAAGCCGTGAGGACTACCAGGCGACCGGCCCGCTCGGCCCGCCGAACCCGTTCACGCTCGAGAACTTCCAGTACTCGTTCGAGAACGGCTTCGGGAAGTACCTGGTCAACTCGGGCATCGTCACGCTCGGCACGATCGCGATGGTCCTGCTCGTCGTTCCGCCCCTCGCCTACGTCACCGTTCGTGGCCAGAGCCGTTGGGTGCGACTCGTCTTCAAGACCATGCTCTTCGGCCTCGCGATCCCCGCCCAGGTCGTCGTGATCCCGCTCTACTTCATCATCGTGCAGGCCGGACTGTTCGACACGTTGATCGGGGTGATCCTCCCGAGTGCCGCGTTCCTGATCCCGCTGACGACGCTGATCCTCTCCAGTGCGATGCGCGAGATCTCGAACGAGCTGTACGAGGCGATGGCGCTGGACGGAGCGGGGTCCTTCCGAACGTTCATCCGTCTCGTGCTGCCCCTGTCCGGCGGCGGAATCGCGACCATCGTGGTCTTCTCGGCCCTCCAGGCCTGGAACAACTACCTCCTGCCGCTGACCCTCACGCGGTCCGACGATGTGCGGCTCGCCACGCTCGGGCTCGGGATCTTCAAGCAGGAGTACTCACTGAACATTCCGGGACTCATGTCGGCGATCGTGCTCACCGTCATCCCGATCCTGCTCATCTACATCTTCGCGCGCCGTTCACTCGTCCGCGGGCTCATGGGAGTGGGTGGCAAGTGAGGACGAACGAACGGCCTGCGACCGTGCACGATGTGGCCAGGCAGGCCGGCGTGTCGGCGCAAACGGTCTCACGACTGCTTCGCGGGTACGAGGGCATCCGCCCGGTCACGAGGGAGAAGGTCGAAGCGGCGATCGCGGACCTCGGTTATCGCCCGAATGGTGCCGCGCGGCTCCTTCGGACGCGACGGTCGACGCGCATCGGCGTCGTCGTGCACGAGATGTTCGCGTACGGCCCCGCGGGCCTGCTCCGAGGCGCCGCCCGTCGAGCACGGGAGGCCGGGTACATCCTCAACATCGTCGGTGTCGACGGCGAGGACGAGCGCGCGGTCTCGGAGGCGTTCGACGCGTTCGAGGCGGAGCGAGTGGCGGCCATACTCGCGGTCACGCTCACCGACAGCGTTCGGAACGCGGTCGAACAGCGGTCATCGGACGTCCCGATCCTCGTGGACCCCGCCGAGGCTCATCAGCGATCCGGCTACATGAACGAGGTCGGCGGCAGCCTGGTCGCCCGGCACTTCGCGGACCTCGGGCATCGTCGGGTCGGAATGGTGCTCGGGCCCCAGAACTGGCTTCCCGCCCGACAGCGCCGCCAGGGGTTCGTCGCCACCGCAGAAGACGCGGGTCTCGAGTGCGTACGGTTCTGGGACGGCGACTGGAGCGCCGAAGCCGGCGCGGCAGCTGCCGCCCAGTTCGATCCGAGCGATGGGATCACCGCGGTGTTCGCGGCCAATGATGCCCAGGCGATCGGATTCATCGGCGGGCTGTCGCAGGCCGGCTTCCGCGTCCCGGACGACGTCAGCGTCGCCGGCTTCGACGGAACACCCGAGTCGGCCTACTTCACGCCGTCTCTGACCACCATCGGCGCCGACTACGAGGGTCAAGGGCGCATCGCGATCGATGCCCTGTTGGCAAGTATCCAAGGCGAATCGACCGAGCTGCCTTCACCCGACGTCACCTTGGTGGCGCGAGCATCCACGGCGAGCCCTGCAACCGCACTCAAGGAACCGAACGAATCGTGAACGACAGACACAACCTCGACGCGCGCATCCTCTTCGGTGCAGCGTTCTACGACGAGTACCGCGTGACGGGAAGCCTCGATGGCGACCTCGACCTGATGGCGGCCGCGGGATTCTCCGTCATCCGCGTCGGCGAGTCCGTCTGGTCGACCTGGGAACCCGAGCCGGGTCGCTTCAACCTCGACTGGCTCGAGCCGCTCCTCGACGCCGCTGCGGACCGCGGGATCGACGTCGTGCTCGGCACGCCGACCTACGCTGTTCCGCCCTGGCTGCAGAAGCTCCATCCCGAGATCGCGGCAGAACACCGAACCGGGCAACCGGTGCCGTGGGGTTCGCGGCAGGAGGTCAACTATCGCAGCACCGCGTTCCTGCACTACGCCGAACGCGTCATCCGGGCAGTGATGGGGCGCTACGCGCAGCATCCGTCCATCATCGGCTTCCAGGTCGACAACGAGCCGGGATTCCACCTGCTGCACAATGCCGACGTCTTCGAGGGGTTCCTCGACCACCTTCGCGAGAAGTACGGCACGGTCGACAGGTTGAACGCCGAATGGGGCCTGACCTACTGGTCGCACCTGCTGCGCGACTGGACGGATCTCTGGGCTCCAGACGGCAACCACTCGCCGCAATACCAGGTCGAATGGCGCCGCTATCAGGCGGAAGTCGTCGCCGACTTCATCGCCTGGCAGTCCGGCATCGTGCGCGAATACGCGCAGGACGAGCAGTTCGTCACCACCTGCATCTCCTATGAGCGGCTCGCCGTGGACGACACGGCCATCGCGCGCTCGCTCGACCTCCCCTCCGGCAACCCGTACTACAAGATGCAGGATGCGCTGCGCTTGGGAGTCGATGTGCCGCGACCAGAGATCTGGTGGTCGTCGGGAGTCTGGGGGCTCTTCGAGCAGGGGGACCGGATGTTCTCCACCTCCCAGTCGCCGTTCCTCGTCACTGAGACCAACGCCCAGTCGATCGGCCAGTCTCAGTGGGAGATCCATCCGCCGTACCCGGGCCAGATCGCGCTTGCCGCGTTCTCGCTCATCTCCCGCGGGGCGCGCATGATCGAGTACTGGCAGTGGCAGACCCTGCACTACGGCATCGAGACCTACTGGGGCGGCGTACTCCCGCACAGCGGTCGTCCAGGACGGATCTATCGAGAAGTCGCCGACCTCGGCCGCCGAATCCGAGAGATCGAGCCGGCGCTCGAAGGGTACCGACCCGACGCGGACGTCGCGCTGCTGTACTCCACCGACACCAAGCGGAGCTTCGAGTTCTACCCGCCGCTCGCGGATGAGGACGGCGGACCGGATGCGCACGCCTACCTGCGGATCTTCGACGCGTTCTACCGGGGAGCCTTCGAGTCCGGGGCTCAGGTGCGCATCGTGCACGTCGCTCAGCTCCTGGAGCTCTCCGCCGAGGAAGCGGTTGCGGCCCATCCCGTGCTCGTGGTCCCGACGTTGTACGTCGCGACGGACGCCGAACTCGCCGCATTGGTCGAGTACGCTCGCGCCGGGGGACACCTCGTCGCCGGAATCCGGACCGGATACGGCGACGAGCTGGCCAGGGCTCGCGCGGAGATCGCGCCGGGACCGCTCGCGGCAGCGGCAGGGGTGTCCTACGACGAGTACAGCAGTCTCGACCACCCGGTCGGCATCGACGGCCTGTTCGGATCCCTCGAGGCACAGGCGACCGGGTGGGCCGACGCGCTCGAACTCAGGGGCGCCGAGCCGATCGTCTCGTACACCGGCGGAATCTACGAGGGGCATCCTGCCGTCACGAGCAACCTCTTCGGACGGGGCCGCGTCACCTACGTGGGCACGGTGCCCGGTCGCGAGCTCGCGAAGCGGATACTCCGGTGGGCGGCACCGCGCACCCTCTCGAGCACGTGGAACGCGAGCGAGAACCTCACGGTCGTTTCCGGAACGAGTACGACAGGCCGAGTCTGGTTCGTCTCGAACTGGTCGAGCGAGCCGGGCACGATCGTCGTGCCGGCCGAGATGGAGGAGGACGGCACGCAGATCGCGGCGGGCTCGTCGGTCGAGATCGCGCCATGGCACGTCCGCATCCTCGTCGACAGGGCCCGCGTCCAGGAGCGTCCCGGAACCGACGCTCCGCCACGAGTCGATCGCGCCGACCCCCTGACGCCGGCGGTGGCCTCGTGAGCGAGACGAGGAACGGCGCCCGCTGCCGTTCACGCGTGCTGGCGGTCGTGCCCGGCATGTCGGCGCCGACGCGCCGACGCTGAGTCGAGCTCCACGGGTCGAACCGGTACGGGAAACCATGTCGCCGTCGATGAAGATTCCACCGCGGAAGGTCACGCTGCACGACGTCGCCGTGGCGGCAGGAGTCTCGATCGCAACCGCCTCGAAAGTCATGAACGGACGCGTCGGAGTGAGCGAACAGACGCGATCGAGGGTGCGCGAGGCGGCGGCAGTGCTCGGCTTCGTCGGACACGCGACTCGCCTGCGAGCTGCGGAGGCGGCCGGCGAACCGACGATCGAGCTCATCCTGAACCCCGCCGACGTCACGAATCCCTACCTGGCGACGTTCTTGGGTGGTGCGATCGAGATCGCAAGCGCTCGAGGGTACGGGCTGATCACGCGCTCGCTCGACTCGACGCGTGCGGGCAGTCCGATCGAGTGGGCGGGGGCGCTTGCTCGAGCGGGTCGCTCCGGGGTCATCGAGGTCACCAGTGAGTACTCGAGCGCGCGAGAGCACGCACTGCGTGCGGTCGGGCTGCCGTTGGTCATCGTCGACCCGATCGACGTGCCGACCACATCGACGCCGAGCATCGGTGCGGCCAACCGAGCGGGCGCGCGTGAGGCGACCGCCCATCTCCTCTCCCTCGGCCACCGACGGATCGAGTACATCGGTGGTCCGACCGGAGCCGGATGCGATCGCGAACGAGCCGGCGGCTGGGCCGCGGCGATGGCCGACGCGGGTATTCACGTCGACCCGGGAGCGGTTCCGCGGCGCGCATTCTCGTTCGAGCACGGACTGAGCGCCGCGACCGCGATGCTCGGCTCGTCGTCTCCGCCCACCGCGATCTTCGCCGGCAGCGACATCTCGGCGATGGGCGTCCTCGAGGCGGCGCGTCGAACGGGCCGCCGCGTTCCTCACGACCTGAGCGTGGTCGGATTCGATGACCTCGTCATCTCCCGCACGGCGTCGCCGCCGCTGACCACCGTCCATCAGCCCATCGCAGACATCGGACGGGAGGCCGTCGCCATCCTGATGCGACTTTCCCACGGCGAATCGCTCGCCACGAAGCGCTTGGAGCTTCCGACGCACCTCGTCGTCCGCGAATCGACCGCGCCGCCACCTGGGAGCAGAGACGCACCGTGAATCCCGCATCGAATCGGCTGAACCCATCGCATTGGACGGAGCCCTCGCTGAGCCCGGTCGAGCGGGCGCAGCTTCTCGTCGGCGAGATGACGCTCGAGGAGAAGCTCCAGCAGATCGGGAGCACCTGGCCCGGATCGGAACACCTCGACGAGGCCGTCGCGCCCCTTCAGGACCAGCACCGACTGGCAACGCCGTTCGAGGAGGCCATCCGAGATGGGATCGGTCACCTCACCCGACCGTTCGGTACGGCACCGGTGGACTCGATGGAGGGGATGGCCAGGCTCGCCGACTTGCAGCATCGCGTTCGCGCTGCGAACCGATTCGGGATCCCGGCTCTCGCCCATGAGGAGTGTCTGACCGGCCTGACCGCGTGGAAGGCCACCGTATTCCCCACACCGCTTGCGTGGGCGGCGACATTCGACCACGAACTCGTCAACCGGATGGGAACGGCGATCGGGCACGACATGGCCGCCCTCGGCGTGCACCAAGGTCTCGCCCCCGTGCTCGACGTGGTACGCGACTACCGATGGGGCCGAGTGGAGGAGACGCTCGGCGAGGACCCGTACCTCGTGTCCGAGATGGCCTCGGCCTACGTGACCGGTCTCCAGTCATCCGGGATCATCGCGACGCTGAAGCACTTCGTCGGATACTCCGCATCCCACGGCGCGAGGAATCACGCCCCCGTGTCGATCGGCGCTCGTGAACTGCGCGACGTGATGCTCATTCCATTCGAGAAGGCGGTCGTGAAGGCCGGCGCCAGGTCCGTCATGAATTCCTACACCGAACTCGACGGCGTGCCGACGGCAAGCGACCGGGAGTTGCTCACCGGCCTCCTCCGAGAAGCGTGGGGATTCACCGGGTCCGTCGTGTCCGATTACTGGGCGATCAGCTTCCTCTCCTCGATGCATCGCCTCACGGACGATGTCACGACGGCCGGCGTGCTCGCGCTGACTGCCGGAATCGACGTCGAACTGCCTCACACGCTGGCATATTCTCCAGACCTCGCCGGGCACGAGATCGGAGACGCGCTGGATCGCGCCGCGACCATCGTGCTCACTCAGAAGGCCGAGCTCGGACTCCTCGACGCGCGATGGGCCCCGCCGACGCCGACCGATGTCGACCTCGACTCGGCAGACAACCGCGAGATCGCGACCCTCCTCGCCGAGGAATCCGTCGTGCTGCTGCAGAACCGGTCGGAGCTGTTGCCGCTCAGGGCGGCACCGCTTCGGGTCGCAGTGATCGGGCCGGTCGCCGACGATCCTCGATGCCTCTTCGGCTGCTACTCGTTCCCGAACCACGTCCTCCCCAATTTCCCCGACCGTCCGCTGGGCATCGCGGCGCCGACCATCCTCGACGCCATTCGCACGGAGTTGCCGGATGCCGAGATCGTCCACGAGCCGGGTGTGGATGTTCGGGCCGGGGGACGGACCGGGATCCCTGCGGCGGTCGACCTGGCCCGCAACTCCGATCTGACGGTCCTGCTCGTGGGGGACCGCTCCGGCATGTTCGGGCATGGCACATCCGGGGAAGGGTGCGACGTCGTCGACCTGACGCTTCCGGGCGAGCAGGATGCCCTGGCCGCGGCGGTCCTCGAGGCTGCGGAGCGCAGCGTGCTCGCGGTCGTGTCCGGCCGCCCGTATGCGGTCGGACACCTCGTCGCGAAATCCGACGCGGCACTCCAGGTCTTCCTGCCGGGCCAGGCGGGTGGGGCGGCGATCGCCGGGGTGATCTCCGGCCGCATCTCCCCGAGCGGAAGGCTGCCGGTGCAGCTGCCGGGGACGGCATCCACCCAGCCCGGAACGTACTTGGCGCCCCCGTTGGCGCTGCGCACCGAAGGCATCAGCAACCTGGACCCCACGCCCGCGTTCCCCTTCGGATTCGGCCTGAGCTACACGTCATTCGAGATCTCGGACGTCATCCTCTCGGCCGACGAGATCCCGACGGACGGCCAGGTGACGCTGCGCGCGACCATCCGCAACCGCGGACCGCGGCCGGGAACCTGCGTGCCCCAGCTGTACCTGTCCGACCCCGAGGCCGAAGTCACCCGACCTGTGCGGCAGTTGATCGGCTACGCTCGGGCGACGATCGAGCCCGGGGAGTCGGTCGACGTCGCATTCACCGTGCACGCCGATCTGTCCAGCTACACGGGAAGGGACCTGCGACGTCGTGTCGAGCCCGGACGGATCACCCTGACGATCGGGTTCGACGCAGCCGACGAAGGACGAGCCTTCGACGTCCTCCTCCGTGGGCCCGTTCGACTGGTCGATCACCATCGGTCCATGTCGAGCGAGGTCGTGGTCCACCACGAGGATCCACGGGCGGGGCGACCGGCAGCATGACCCTCCGGAGTTGCGAGGACGATGATCCGGTCCTCAAAGGGACGCTTCGTGGGTGGATCGTCGCACGACGAGTTCGGCGTGCAACGCGGGTTCGCGCACGCGTCGGCTCCCGATCTTGGCGAGCAGCGCTGCGAACGCCGCTCGGCCCTGAGCCGCGAAATCGACACGCAGCGTGGTCAGCGGTGGCGAGAAGTACGCCGCCTCGGGAACGTCGTCGACGCCCGCGACGCTGACGTCCTCCGGGACCCGGAGTCCCCGGTCCTTCAGGGCGAGGATCGCGCCGAGCGCCATCTGGTCGTTCGCCGCGACGATCGCCGTCGCGCCCCCCAGGTCAGGCGCCGCCAGCACCGCGTCATAGCCCGACCGGGCAGACCAGTCGCCCCGGAGCAGTCCCGCGGACGAGAGGCCGCGCCCCGCCAGTGCACTGTCGTACGCGCGCGAACGGTTTCGCGCGGCCGACCAGTCCGCGGGCCCGGCGATGTGCAGGAATCGCTGATGTCCGAGATCCAGGAGGTGATCGAACAGGGCGGGGAACCCGAACTGAGTGAGTTCGGACGGGTCCACGCCGCTGGTGTCGTCGGGTTCCGCGCCGAGGTGGACGGGGACTCCGAAGTCCGCGGCCGCGAGCGCTTCGGACATCGCGTCCGTCGACGACATGGCCAGGACCCCCGCCAGGTCGTGCCGCCGGAGCATGTCGATGGCATCGCCCAGCACGTCAGGACGAGCAAGGTCCACCGTCACGATGTCGAGCACGTACCCGGCATCCCGCGCCGCAGCCGTTGCGCCCTGGAGGATCTTGCTCGGGCCGAACTGGTCGAGTTCGTGCGTGATCGCTCCGACGCGGAGCGATCGACCGGAGTTGAGCGCGCGAGCAGCGAGGTTCGGTCGGTAGTCGAGCTCCCTCAAGGCCGCCTCGACGCGATCGCGTGTCGCCGGACGGATGCCGGCGAATCCGTTCAGGTATCGGGTGACCGTCTGGTGAGAGACACCTGCGGCGATGGCGACGTCATAGATCGTCGCCGCTCGCCCCGGACGACCGCTCGACACGCGCCGAAGCGTCGAGCGCGCTACGCGCGGCGGGGTCTCGGATCCGCGCCCGGCGTTCGCCGGCGCTGCTCCGGGCTCTTCCGTGGCCATCGCCCCCTCCGTGCTGGTCGTCCTCAGGTACCCCACCGTACCCGCGAACACCTGCTGGACCTCTTCCCGGCGGCGTGCGACCGGGCTCGTGATCGGGTGGGCGCCCACAGCTCCACGAAACATTGCTATGTTTCCGGCAACATCGATGCTACGTTGCCCTGACGAGTCGGACTCAAAGGAGAGCTCATGTCATCGAAGACGACGAAACGAATCCGGATGGGCGCCGTCGCCGCCGTCGCATCCGCGCTCATGATCGCGCCGGTCTCCGCGCAGGCCTACACCCCGATCCCGGACGTCCTGTACCGACTCCCGGGCGATGCGGACTGCCTCAAGGGCCTGGGGAACTGTGCGATCTACCCGAAGTCGACCCAGTTGCCGAGCGGCCGTATCGTCGCGTCGTTCGAGCGATCCATCGTTCCGACCTCGGGCAGCGCAGACGGGCAGACGCTCCCGATCTACGTCAGCGACGACCACGGGGACAGCTGGCAGCACGTCACCGAGGTCGAGGCTCCCGCCTACATGTCGAGCGACCCGGCCTACGACCCCTACATCAGCAATTGGACCAACCCGAACCTGTACGTGCTCCCGGAACCGGTCGGGAACCTCGCGGCCGGCACGCTGCTGCTGGCGAGCGTCGTCTCGGGGGACGACCACTACTACCTGGAGCACAAGGCAGCAGATCCGAACTGGGTGCCGACCAACGACGGCGACCGCTCCGACATCGCGATCGCGCTCTACTCCAGCACCGATGAGGGTGCCACCTGGGAGTTCCAGAACATCATCGCGAAGGGCGGATGGCAGGGCGGGTCGGCCGGGGCCACCGGCACGAACATCGCGAACGCCAACCAGTACGCGCAGATCGACCCGGTCTGGGAGCCGCACCTGATGGCGCGGGGCGGCGAGCTGATCGCCTACTACTCCGATGAGAACGACTACCTCGCCATGAACACGAGCACCGGTGTTCCCACGGTCGACCCCGACAACGCGACGGCACCGGATTCGGGCGCGCAGATCCTCGCACACCGAACGTGGGACGGGACCGGCGCCGCATGGAGCGGGCCGATCGTCGACGTCTCGGGCGACACCTTCGCGTGGAACGGCGGACAGCAGATCGGCGGCGGCCGGCCGGGCATGGCCTACGTGGCGCCCACCACCGACGACAAGTGGATGCTCACCTTCGAGTACTTCGGGGGAGGGGCGAACGTCCGGTTCAAGATGGTCGACGACCCGCTCGCGTTCTACGCCGATGGCGACCCGAACGGCCGTGAGATCAGCCTCGCCAACGGTCAGCAGGGAGACCTGCCGTTCGCGCCCGGCTCGCGGGGCCTGTCGTGGGGCGGGAGTCCCGTGGTCAAGGCACTGCCCGACGGCAGGCTGGTCTACAACGCGGCAGGAAGCGGCGACATCTGGGTCAACACCTCGGGTTCGAGCACCGGCGCCTGGACGCAGTTCCAGACCACGATGCCGAGCGGCTATTCGCGCAACCTCCAGTACGACGAGGCCACCGGTCTCGTGGTCATCCTCCAGGCGGCCTGGGAGGGCGCCACGACGCCGTCGACCGTCCGGTTCGGGCACGTCGACCTCGGCCATGCCGCCGCGCAGTACTCCAGCGTCGTCAACCGTGCCAGCGGCCAGGTGATCGGCACCGGAGGGAACATCACGGATGCCAACATCGGCAACGGGGACGCTCCGGATGTCCGCCTCGAGACCTTCGGCGCCGCATCCGTCGCGGACACCCAGTACTGGCGCGTCGTGACCAAGCCCGACGGCGCCGCGACGCTCGTCAACAAGTCGGGCGGACGCTCGGCGGCGATCTGGGGCGGCAACGCCTACGCCGGAGCCTCGATCGGCCAGTGGGTCGACGACGCGGCATCCGGTCTGTGGAACATCGTGCCCACGAGCGGGGGCTACGTCCGGTTCCAGTCGACGGCGAACTCGTCGCTGTACCTCACCGGCGGATCCAACGGCGCGCCGGTCGCGCTCGCGGGGTACGTCGACGACGGCACGCAGGAGTGGAAGCTGTACGCCGAGGGCGTCACTCCGCCGGCGGACACCACGGCGCCGGTCGTCAGCGCATCCGTCGCAGGACGCACGCTCACCCTCGCGGCCACGGATGACGCGACCGGCGTTTCGTCCATCCAGTACCGCACCGTCGGCGCCACGAACTGGAGCACGTACTCCGCCCCCGTGAAGTTCAACGGGAGGAAGTCGGTCGACGTCGAGTACCGGGCCACCGACGGCGCCGGCAACGTGTCGGCTGTGGGGACGATCACGATCCCGTAGCGCATCGCCTGAGGTCGGGGGGCTCGGGGATCCGGGCTCCCCGACCGATGCTTCGGCCGTCGGCCCGGGGCCGCCGGCGCTGTGCGCCACAGCGAGGTGTGCGGCAACATTTTCGCCCGGAGAACCCTATGTTTCCGGCAACATGCCTGCTAACGTGACGGAACCGTCACTGGGGACGACTCCGACAGCTGTGGTTCCCGGGCACCTACATCACTCGTCGAAGGAGAGCCCATGTCGTCGTGGAAGACGAAGGGGATCGCGGCTGCCGCGGTCGCATCCGCACTGCTACTCGCCCCGCTCACTCCCGCTCAGGCCTACGATCCCGACGGCGGGATCCTCTACGAGGTCGGCGATCAGGACTGCCTGAAGGGGCTCGGCAACTGCGCCGTGTACCCGAAGTCCGCCCAGCTCCCGAGCGGCCGGCTGGTCGCCGCGTTCGAGCGTTCCACGGTCGTCGAGTACGGGGACGGCACGACCGGTGCCGTCGGACAGACGATGCCGATCTACACGAGCGATGACTTCGGCGAGTCCTGGCAGCCGATGACGGAGGTCGACGCGCCGGCGTTCCTGTCCGACGACCCGACGTTCGATCCGTACACCAGCAACTGGACCAACCCCTACCTGTACGTCCTCCCCGAGGACGTCGGAGCCCTCGAGGCGGGGACCCTGCTCCTGGCGACGGTCGTGTCCGGAGAGGACGAGTTCTATCGCGAGCAGAAGGCAGCCGACCCCGAGTGGGTCCCGACCAACGACGGCGATCGCCGCGACATGGCGATCGCGCTCTTCGCGAGCACCGACGAGGCCGAGACCTGGGACGTCGTCGACATCATCGCGACCGGTGGTTGGCAGGGTGGCAGCGCCGGCAACATCGGCTCGGCGATCGCCGAGGCGAACGAGCACGGGCAGATCGACCCGCTGTGGGAGCCCCACCTGCACGTGCACGACGGCGAGCTCGTGGCGTACTACTCCGACGAGAACGACTACGTCGGCTACGACCCCGTCACGGGCGTGCCCGAGCTCACCCCCGACAACGACACCGGCACGGACTCGGGTCGGCAGATCCTGGTGCACAAGACCTGGGACGGCGACGGCGCGTGGAGCGATCCCGTGGTCGACGTCGCCGGCGAGACGGTCGACTTCAACGGCTCGCCCCAGATCGGCCATGGCCGCCCCGGCATGACGAACGTCGTACCCACGACCGATGGGCTCTACATGCTCACCTACGAGTACTTCGGCTCAGAGACCTGGGGCTGGCCGGCCGAGGCGAACGTCCGCTTCGAGCTCTCGGAGGATCCGCTCGACTTCTTCTCCGACGGCGACGACACCGGCGAGCAGATCAGTCGCTGGAACGAGGACATGGCGGAGGGCCTGCCGTTCTACCCGGGCGCCCAAGGGCTCTCCTGGGGTGGGAGCCCGGTGGTGATCGCGCTTCCCGACGGCCGCCTGGTCTACAACGCCGCCGGCAATGGCGACGTGTGGGTCAACGAGTCCGGGGCGAGCGACGGCCTGTGGCAGCAGTACAACACCACCATGGGCTCCGGCTACAGCCGGAACCTGCAGTACGTCGAGGGCACCGGCCGCATCGTGATCCTGCAGGGAACCTGGGGTGGCCCGTTCGCCGGGGCGGTCATCCGCTACGGCGAGGTCGACCTCGGGCACTCGGACGGCGCCTACTACCAGGTCGTGAACCGCGCCACCGGGCAGGTCCTCGGCACCGGCGGCAGCATCAGCGACGCCGAATTCGACTTCCCGAAGTGGGTTCCGGACATCCAGCTCGAGGACCGTTGCTCCGAGCGTGAGGACACGCAGAACTGGCATGTCATCGATGAGGGTGACGGCACGGTCGAGCTCCTCAACCGCTCAGGGGGTCGCTCGGTCGCCACCTGGGGCGGGGGGCTCTACGACGGGCAGGACATCGCCCAGTGGGTCGACGAGAACGACGGCGGCCGCTGGACCATCCAGGACGCCGACGATGGCTACGTGAAGTTCATGGCGACGGGGGCTGACGGCCTGTACCTGACCGGCGCAGACGACGGTGACGTGGCGCTTCGCGTGGGTTCTGACGACGGGACCCAGGAGTGGATGCTCGTGCCGGTGGAGCCGCAGGTCGCCGTCAAGGACGGAGCCAAGTGGACCGTCGGCGGAGACGGCGTGTACCGGAAGGTGTCGTACGCGATCGAGACCTCCGCCTGCGCCCTGACGAGTGTGCTGCTCAACGGCGTGGAGCAGGGCCACGTGTCGGGCACGTCGTTCGATCTCGACCAGCTCACGCCCGACTACCCCGGCGTCGTTCGAGGCCCCAATGCCATCGAGGCGACGAACTCGCTCGGCGACACCACGGTGATCGAGTTCACGATCGGCAGGAAGGCGAACTAGCCCTGACGTTCGCGCCGCCCGACTCCAACCACTGGTGTCGGGCGGCGCGATGCGCATTCCACGATGGCCCTCCTCGTCCGCCGGCGCCGACGCGAGACCCGTTCCCGGGGGCGAGCCCCGGCGCACCGGCCGTTCGATCAGAGTGCGAGCAGGTTGACACCCGACGCGAGCGTCAGGAGCAGCACGATCCGCTCGAACCAGGGCAACGAGATGCGTCGCGCGACCGCGCGACCGATCAACGCCCCGGCCACGAGCGCCGGCACGAGCACGAGATCGAGCAGGAGGGAGGCCGGAGTGATGAGCCCCAGCCCGACCGAGAACGGCAGCTTGATGAGGTTGACCACGAAGAAGAACCAGGCGGCGGTGCCCAGGATGGCCTGCACCGGCAGGCGGGATGCGATGAAGTAGAGGCTCATCACCGGGCCGGCAGCGTTGGCGATCATCGTCGTGAAGCCGCCGAGCGGGCCGAACACGTGGGTCATCGCCGGCGGGATCGACTGCGGCGCTCCCGGAGTCGGCACTCGCCGGCCCCGCATCCTGAGGCCGAGCACCACGAGCAGGATGAGGGTGGCGCCGATGACCTGATCGCGGATCGGTCGATTCGTTCCGGGTGCCTCGCGCGGAGGTCGTTCATGCCGCGGGTCCCGTCGACGCACGGACGACCAGCTCCGGCAATGACTCGGCCGTGCGCCGTGCGACCTCCGGTTCGACGAGGGCCAGCAATTCGTGGACGGCCGCACGGCCCTGAGCCTCGAAGTCGAGGCGCAACGTGGTCAGCGGCGGATCGAAGTAGGCGGCCTCGGGGATGTCGTCGACGCCGGTGACGCTGACGTCCCCGGGGATGTCGAGGCCGCGCTGCTTGAGGGCGAGCATGGCGCCGAGAGCCATCTGGTCGTTGGCGGCGACGTAGGCCGTCGCCCGGGGGAGCTCGCGGAGCCCGTCGATCGCGTCGTATCCGGACTTCGCGGACCAGTCTCCACGAAGCACCGCACGCGAACGCATGCCGGCCCGCTCCGCCGCGGCCGCGTAGGCGCGGATGCGGTTGCGCGCAGCGGACCACGCCTGCGGGCCCGCGATGTGGATCAGGTCACGATGGCCGAGCTCGGCGAGATGATCGATGAGGGCGGGCATGCCGGCCCCCGCCGATCCGCTCGGTCGCCCGTCCGCGCTGAGGTCCGATTCGCTGGCGATGAAGGCCGGGACCCGGAAGGAGGTGGTCTCGAAGGCCCTGGTCATCGCGTCGGTCGATGCGAGTGCCAGGACTCCTGCGAGGTTGTGCTGGGTGATCAACTCGAGCGACTCCTCGATCGCCCTCGGATCGTGCGCGTCGAGCGAGACGAGGTCGAGGACGTATCCCGCCTCGCGGGCGGCCGCGCTCGCGCCTTCGGCGATCCGGCTGGGCCCGACCTGCGAGATCTCGTGGGTGAGCGCACCGATCCGGTGGGAACGGCCCGACTTCAGCGATCGTGCCGTGAGGTTCGGTCGGTAGTCCAGCTCCTCGAGGGCCCGGACGACCTTCGCGCGGGTCTCGGGTCGGATGCCCTCGAAGCCCTTGAGGAATCGGCTCACGGTCTGGTGGGAGACGCCCGCAGCATTCGCCACGTCGTAGATGGTGGGAGCCTTCCTGAGCCGATCGGGTGCGGCGGCCGGCGACACGGATGACCCGCTCGCGGGATCCGCTGCGGACGTACCGATCGAGTCGGTGGCATCGGCCATGTCGTGGCCCTTCGTGGGGGATCGTTAGGCAGGTGCGCGACACGGGTGCCGCACACGCACATTCATGAAAATGTGACTTGACAGAGCCATGTTATCGACCACATTCTTGTTTCGTAAAGATGTTGTCGACAACATCAGCGACGGCGGCCGTTCGCAACAGCGACCGAACCGCACCGAACTACGACGGAGTAGCGCCGATGACCTCCCAGATCCCAGTCCAGCCGACGACCGGTCTGCTCTTCGGCGTCGCCTACTACGCGGAGTACCACCGCGGCGAGCGGACGGAGACCGATCTGGACCTCATGGTCGACGCGGGCGTCAACGTCATCCGCGTCGGTGAGTCCGTGTGGTCGACCTGGGAGCCGCGGGACGGCGAGTTCGACCTCGACTGGATCGAGCCGGTGCTCGACGGCGCCCACCGCCGCGGCATCCGCGTCATCCTGGGCACGCCGACATACGCCGTACCGCCGTGGCTGCAGGTCGGCCATCCGGAGATCGCCGCCGAGCGGCGCACCGGCGAGCCGATCCCGTGGGGCGCTCGGCAGGAGGTCGACTTCTCCCATCCGGTGTTCCGCCGGTACGCGGAGCGGATCATCCGGGCGGTGATCGGTCGATATGCGGGCCACCCCGCGGTGATCGGGTTCCAGGTCGACAACGAGCCCGGCCTGCAGATCCTCCACAACGACCACGTCTTCGAGGAGTTCGTGAACCGTCTGCGCGAGCAGTACGGCGACGTCGAGACGCTCAATCGCGAGTGGGGCCTGACCTACTGGTCGCATCGCCTCGGCGACTGGTCCGAGCTCTGGCGGCCGGACGGCAACACCTTCCCGCAGTACGACCTCGCGTGGCGTCGATTCCAGGCGGCACTCACCACCGAGTTCATCTCGTGGCAGGCCGAGCTCGTCCGGGAGTACCGCAGGCCGGGCCAATTCGTGACGACCTGCCTGCAGTACGGGCGTCCAGCCCTCGACGACGAACGCCTCGCGCGCGGACTCGACGTGATCGCAGGCAATCCGTACTACGGCATGCAGGATCACCTGGACGCGTCGCTCGAGCTCACCCAGCTGAGCCACTGGACGACGACCGGCGTTGCCGCGCTGTTCCGCCAGGCCGACCGGATGTACGCCTCCAAGCAGGCGCGGTACCTCGTCACCGAGACGAATGCGCAGTCCATCGGCATGCCCGACACGAACTTCCCGCCGTACCCGGGCCAACTCAAGCAGGCCGCCTACACATTCATCTCGCGTGGCGCGGCCATGGTCGAGTACTGGCACTGGCACACGCTGCCCTACGGATTCGAGACGTACTGGGGCGGCGTGCTTCCGCACAGCCTCGTGCCTGGGCGCGTCTACCACGAGGTCGCCGAGATCGGTGCCGAGCTCGCGAAGCTCGATGACACGCTCGACGGGTTCGAGCCGGACGCGGACGTCGCGATCCTCTGGTCGAATCCCAGTCGATTCGCGCTCCAGTTCATGCCGGCGCTGCGGATCGACGGAGAACCGGACGACCAGTCGTATGAGCGGATCGTCGATGCCTTCCACCGTGGCACCATCGAATCCGGCAGGCAGTCCCGGCTGATCCACTCCGACCAGGCCCTCGAGCTGGGGGCGACTGAGCTGGCCGCCAGGTTCCCCGTGCTCGTCGCCGCGGGAGCGTACGTGACGACCGACGCCGATGTGCAGCTGCTCCGGGACTACGTCTCGGCCGGGGGGCACCTCGTCCTCGGACCGCGGACCGCCTACGCGGACGACGAGGCCCGAGCTCGCACCGAGGTCGCCCCGCCGGGGCTCGCGGACCTCGCGGGCGCGCGGTACGAGGAGTACTCGAACCTCGAAGCCCCCGTCGGGGTGGTGGGTGAACGCGGTGGGCCCGAGATCGACGACGGCTCCGCGCTGCTGTGGATCGACGGCCTCATCGCCGACGGAGCGGATGTGCTCGCCCGATACGACCAT
This sequence comes from Agromyces litoreus, assembly GCF_040496015.1. Taxonomy (NCBI): domain Bacteria; kingdom Bacillati; phylum Actinomycetota; class Actinomycetes; order Micrococcales; family Microbacteriaceae; genus Agromyces; species Agromyces litoreus. The sequence goes on along the minus strand of NZ_JBEPKA010000023.1, from coordinate 21,263 downwards.
CCGCGATTCTCGGCCTTCGCGGCCGTGACCAGCCATGCCGTCGCCGACGGACGCGTCACGATGGTCGGCTGCGTGCCCGACCCCGGGCTCGCCCGATCCGTCATCGGCTGGGCGACCGATCGACCGGGTGCCGGCGACGAGCTCGCGGGGGAGGTCCGGTCGCCGGTCACGGTGGCATCCGGTTCGCTCCCCGGCGGACGCCGAGCCTGGTTCGTCTTCAACTGGGGGTGGGAGTCGCAATCGATCACGCTCGCGACGACCGTCACCGAGCCAGCCGCCGGAGCAGAGCTCTCGGCGGGAACCGATGTCTCGCTGGACGCCTGGTCGGCGCGGACCTTCATCCGGTGAGCACCAAGGGATCGTGCGATCCTCCAACCACGGAAAGAGTCAATGATGAAGAAGGCACGTAAGACAGCACTGGCGCTGGTCACCGGCGCTGCCACCGTCGGTCTCGTGTTGACCGGCTGCGCACCGAGCGGCGGCGGGGACGGTGGGACGACCACCGACACCATCACCGACTCACAGCGCGAGGAGGCCCTGAACACGCCGACCGACCTCACGTTCTGGACCTGGGTTCCGGACATCGAGAACGAGGTGGCGCTCTTCGAGGAGAAGTACCCCGCGATCGACGTCACGGTCGAGAACGTCGGGCAGGGACTGGAGCACTACCAGAAGCTGCGCAGCGCCCTCGAGGCCGGCGAAGGCGCACCGGATGTCGCGCAGGTCGAGTATCAGTACATCCCGTCGTTCGTGCTCACCGAGTCGCTGCTCGACCTCACCCCCTACGGTGCCGACGACATCTCGGGCGACTACGTCGGATGGGCCTGGAACCAGGTCTCTCCGAGCGACGAGGTCTGGGCCATCCCCCAGGACGTGGGGCCGATGGGCAACCTCTACCGCGAGGACATCCTCGGCGAGGCCGGCATCACCGAGGCGCCCGAGACCTGGGACGACTACGCGGCGACGGCCAAGGCCGTCAAGGACGAGACCGGTTCCTACATCTCGAACCTCGGCGCCACGCAGGCCGGCCAGATGATCGGCTTCATGTGGCAGGCCGGCGTCCAGCCGTTCACGTACGACGGGGCCGAGACGGTCGGCATCGACGTGAACAACGACACGGCGAAGGAGGTCGCGAACTACTGGACCGACCTGATCCAGCAGGACCTGATCTCGGTCGACACGGACTTCTCCGACCAGTGGTACCAGGGCCTCGCGAACGGCAAGTACGCGGGCTGGCTGACGGCAGCCTGGGGGCCGATCTTCCTCCAGGGCACGGCGGAGAGCACGTCAGGCCTATGGCGTGCGGCCCCGCTGCCGCAGTGGAGCGCCGGTGAGCAGGTCTCGGGCAACTGGGGCGGATCCTCCGACGCGGTGCTCGCGACCAGCGAGAACCCGATCGCGGCGTACGAGCTCGCGAAGTTCATCAACCACGACGAGGAGTCGGCGATGAAGCTCGCCACCGAGCAGTTCCTCTACCCGCCGCAGGTCTCGGTGCTGGAGAACCCGGACTTCATCGACCAGGAGTCGGAGTTCTACGGCGGCCAGCAGGTCAACAAGCTGTTCGCGGAGATCTCCGAGACCGTCGACACCGACTTCCAGTGGGTGCCGTTCATGGAGTACGTCTACTCGACCTACGAGGAGACGATCGGCTCCGTGGTGGCTGAGAAGGGCGACATCGCCGCCGCCCTCGACGAGTGGCAGGATCAGCTCGTGAGCTACGCGGAAGACCAGGGCTTCACCGTCGAGTGAGCCCTCGGGTGCCCGTCGATCCCCCCGCGGCGGGCACCCACCGGGGTCTCACCTGGCACGTGAGCCCGGGGCGCCCGTCGAGCCCCGACGACGGGCGCCCGCCCCACCCCGCCGATGGGCCACCGTCGGCCCGATCACAGCGAAGTGAGGACCACCGTGTCGCAGTCACCGGCGCTCGCCGCCGAGCGCCACTCAACAGCTCCAGCTCGACGAAGCAACGCGAACAAGCGCAGGCAGAACCGCGCGGCCTACCTGTTCATCCTCCCGTTCTTCCTCGTCTTCCTCACGATGCTCGTCATCCCGCTGATGTACGCCGGCTACCTGAGCCTCTTCGAGAGCAAGCTCATCGGTGGCGAGCAGTTCGCGTGGTTCGCCAACTACATCCGCGCCGTCCAGGATTCCGCCTTCATCGGAAGCCTCCTGCGCATGGGCCTGTTCTTCATCGTCCAGGTCCCGATCATGCTCGGCCTCGCGCTCCTCTTCGCGCTCGCGCTCGACAGCGGCCGCGCGCGCGGCGCGAAGGGGGTCCGACTGCTCGTCTTCATGCCGTACGCCGTGCCCGCGGTCGTGGCCACCCTCATGTGGGGCTACCTCTACGGCCCCGACTTCGGGCCGCTCGCCCAGGTGGCCCGCGCGGTCGGCTGGGGCACCCCCGATTTCCTCTCGGCGGGAAACATCCTCGGGTCGATGATGAACATCGTCACGTGGGAGTTCGTCGGCTACAACATGATCATCATGTACGCGGCCCTCCGGGCGATCCCGAGCGACCTGTACGAGGCGGCCGAGATCGACGGCGCCGGCCAGTTCCGGATCGCGTGGAGCATCAAGATCCCCGCCATCCGCCCGGCCATCATCCTCACCGTGATCTTCTCCATCATCGGCACGTTCCAGCTGTTCGCCGAGCCGAGCCTGCTCAACGCGATCGCGCCCGACGCGATCACCCGGTCGTTCACGCCGAACTACTACGCCTACAACCTCGCCTTCCAGAACCGCGAACTGAACTACGCCGCCTCGATCGCGTTCCTCCTCGGAATCGTGATCGCCGTGCTCTCCTACGCCTTCCAGCTGGCGACCGAGCGACGCGAACGACGTGTCCTGGCCGAGACGGAGACCCCCTCATGACCTCGCTCGAGACCCGGGCCGCGGTCACCGTCGGCGCCCCCAAGCGCGCTCGCCGCGCCAAGAACTTCGATCCGGAGAAGCGCCGGAGCTTCCTCCTCACGGTGCTGCTCTGGTTGGGTGTCGTGTACTTCATCCTGCCGCTCTGGTGGCTCCTCGTCTCGTCGACCAAGGACAACCAGGCGCTGTTCACGACCTTCGGGCTCTGGTTCGGCGGCGACTTCTCGTTCTTCGAGAACCTGCAGACCCTGTTCACGGTTCGCGGCGGTATCTTCGCCCGCTGGCTCCTGAACACCGTCCTCTACGCCGGCGCAGCGGCGGTCGGCGCGACGCTGCTGTCGGCCATGGCGGGCTACGCGTTCGCGAAGTACGACTTCCCCGGCAGGAAGGCACTGTTCAGCGCGACGCTCGGTGCGATCATGATCCCGCTCACGGCGCTCGCCCTGCCGACCTACCTGCTGTTCTCGCAGGCCGGGCTGACCAACACCCCGTGGGCGATCATCATCCCGTCGCTGGTGAGCCCGTTCGGCGTGTACCTCATGCGGGTGTACTCGGCCGACGCGATCCCCGATGAGCTCATCGAGGCCGCGCGCGTCGACGGCGCGGGGGAGTTCCGCATCTTCTGGCAGGTCGGACTGCGATTGCTCGGCCCGGCACTCGTGACCGTGTTCCTCTTCGCCCTCGTGGGGACCTGGAACAACTACTTCCTGCCCCTCATCATGCTGAACAGCTCGGACCTCTACCCGATCACGGTCGGGCTCGCGCAACTGCAGGCGGCCGCCAACGCGGGCGGCGGGTCCCAGGCGCTGTTCTCGACCGTGATCACCGGGTCGTTCATCTCGATCGTGCCGCTGATCATCGCGTTCCTGTTCCTGCAGCGGTACTGGCAGAGCGGCCTCGCCACCGGGAGCGTGAAGGGATGACCCGCCTCGCGACGGCACCGAGGCCACGGCAGAAGCCCGCACTCGAGGAGGCACCGGCATGACGATCTGGTACGGCGGCGACTACAATCCCGAGCAGTGGCCAGCTGACGTCTGGGACAGCGACGTCGAACTCATGCAGCGCGGCGGCATCAGCCTCGCCACCGTGGCCGTCTTCTCCTGGGCCAGGCTGGAACCGCGCCCGGGTGAGTACGACTTCGGATGGCTCGACGACGTGCTCGACAGGTTGCACGCCGGCGGTATCCGCGTCGACCTCGCCACGGCGACCGCGTCCCCGCCGCCCTGGCTGGCGAAGCGGCACCCGGAGACGCTGCCGGTCACCGAGGACGGCGTGCGCCTCGCGGTGGGCAGCCGACAGCAGTACTGCCCGAGCTCGCCGGTCTACCGCGAGCACGCGCGACGGCTGGTCGAGCGGATGGTCGAGCGGTACGCCGACCACCCCGCGCTCGAGCTCTGGCATGTCAACAACGAGTACGGATGCCACGTCAGCCGCTGCTACTGCGACGTCTCGGCCGCGGCGTTCCGCACCTGGCTCGAGGCGCGGTACGGCTCGATCGAGGAGCTCAATCGCGCGTGGGGGACGGCGTTCTGGTCGCAGCGGTACGACGCGTTCGACGAGGTCGAGCCGCCGCGTGCGGCGCCCACGTTCCGGAACCCGACCCAGCTGCTCGACTTCGACCGGTTCTCGAGCGACGAGCTGCTCGCATGCTACGAGGCCGAGGTCGCGGTCATCCGCGAGGGATCCGATGTGCCGATCACGACCAACTTCATGGGGTTCTTCAAGCCGGTCGACTACTGGAAGTGGGCGCCGCGGGTCGACATCGTGTCGGACGACACGTACCCGGATCCTGCCGACCCGAACTCGGCGGAGTACGCCGCGATGGTCCGCGACCTCATGCGGTCGCTCGGCGGGGGCGCGCCCTGGCTGCTCATGGAGCAGGCGCCGAGCGCCGTGAACTGGCGCGCGCGCAATGCGCCCAAGGCCCCTGGGATGATGCGCGCCTGGTCGTACCAGGCGGTCGCGCGTGGAGCCGACGGGGTGCTGTTCTTCCAGTGGCGGCAATCGGAAGCGGGATCCGAGAAGTTCCACTCCGGGATGGTGCCGCACGGCGGAACCGACACGCGTGTCTGGCGCGAGATCGAACAGCTGGGCGGCGAGCTGCGGCGCCTGAGCGGCGATGGCGTCGGCCTGGAGGGAAGCCGGGTGCCCGCGCAGGTCGCCATCGCGATGGACTGGGACAGCTGGTGGGCGATCGAGCAGCCGGCCTCCCCGACCACGGTCTCGTACCTCGAGGTGCTCTTCGCCTGGCACCGCGCGCTCACCTCGCTCGGCGTGACGGTCGACTTCGTCCGCGCCGATGCCGACGTGACCGCATACCGGCTCGTCGTCGCGCCCGCCCACTTCGTGGCCACCGACGAGCAGGTGGAGAACCTCGCCGCCTACGCACGATCCGGCGGGACGCTCGTCGCCGGCTTCGGCACCGCGATCACCGACGAGCACCTGCACATCCGCCTGGGCGGGTACCTCGGCGCACCGCTGCGCGAAGCCCTCGGGATCCGCATCGAGGAGTTCGCACCACCCGCACCACCCGACCTGCGGGCGACCGGTCAGGGCGAGGCGCCGGAGGTCCCGATCTCCGGCGACCTGCTCGGTGGCGACGCACTCGGCACGACGTGGGCCGAGTTCGTGCGCCTCGACGACGCGGAGGCGCTGTCGACCTTCACCGAGGGGGCCCTCGCCGGATGGCCCGCAGTGACCCGGCGGGCCTCGGGCGGCGGTGCTGGATGGTACGTCGCGACCCTGCCCGAGCCGGACGCGCTGGCACGCCTCGCCGCGGCGATCTTCGAGGACGCGGGCATCGCCCCCTCCGACCCGGTCGGGGCGGGGGGGCCGCTCGAGGTCATCCCTCGCGGCGAGCTCGTCGTGATCATCAACCACGGGTCCGACGACGCCGAGCTCGACCTCGCGGGCATCGACGTGCTGACCGGCGAGAGCGCATCCGGCCTCGTCCTTGCGCCCCAGGGCGTCGCGGTCGTCGCCCAGCGCGGAGTGGAATGAGCGACGTCGGGCAGACCTGGTCGGGGACGCACCGCTTCGGCGCGCGCCGTCTCTTGGAGGCACGGTCCGTGTCGGAGGTGCAGGACCTGCTCCGGAGTCGGCCGGGTGCCGTCCGCGCGCTCGGGACCCGGCACTCGTTCAACGAGATCGCCGACACCGAGGGCACGCTCGTCTCCGTCGTCGGCATCCCTCCTGAGCCGCGACTGACGCCCCGCCGAGACGCCGTCTCCGTCGGTGGCGGCATCCGCTACGGCGAACTCGCCGCTTGGCTCGAGCAGCGCGGACTCGCGCTGCACAACATGGGCTCGCTCCCGCACATCTCCGTCGCCGGCGCCATGTCGACCGGCACCCACGGCTCCGGCGACCGGCTCGCGATGCTCGCCGACGCCGTCACCGCGATCGAGTTCGTCGACGCGACGGGCTCGCTTCAGCGCGTCGAGTCGGACGACTGGCGTTTCGGGGGGTTCGTCGTCGGCCTCGGCGCATACGGCGTGGTGACGAGGATCGAGCTCGCGGTGCAGCCGAGCTACCGGGTCAGTCAGCGCCTCTACGTCGGACTCGACTGGGACGTGCTGGCCGCACGATTCGACGACGTCACCGCGAGCGGGACGAGCGTCAGCGTGTTCACCCACTGGGGCGCACCGGCGGTCGAGCACGTGCTGGTGAAGCAACGGACTGATTCGACGTTCGACACGTCCGTGCTCGAGACGATGCGCGAGGCCGATCCGAGCGAGCGGTTCGACGGGGCGAGCTGGACCCCGCAGGACGGCAGCGAGGGGCCCTGGATGCTCCGCATGCCGCACTTCCGACTCGAAGAGACGCCGTCCTTCGGCGAGGAGATCCAGTCCGAGTACTTCGTGCCGCGGACGCATGCGCCGGCCGCGATCGCCGCGGTGCGGGGGTTGGCCGCCGAGATCGACCCGCACCTGATCGTCACCGAGCTCCGGACGATCGCCGCCGACGGCAGCTGGCTCGGGCCGGCGTCTGGCCGCGACACCGTCGGCATCCACTTCACCTGGAAGCAGCACGAGGACGCGGTACGGGCCCTGCTGCCGCGCATCGAGGACGCGCTCGCCTCCTACGACGTCCGACCTCACTGGGGGAAGTGGAACGCCTTCGACGCCGCACGCATCTCGGCCGCGTACCCGAGGCTGTCGCTGGCGCGCACGCTCTACCAGGAGCTCGACCCGGACGGGGTCTTCTCCAACTCGTATCTCGAGCGTCTCGGCGTGCGCGACGAGGGAGTGCGGTGCTTCCATGCCGATGTTCAGCCCGTGCCGACCGTCAGCCGACTGTCGCCGAGCTCAATTCAGCGACGTGCGTCGGAGGCCTGACCGTAGACGTTCTGGTACCGGTCGTACAGGCGGTCGATCGAGTCCTGCGGGATCGGGATCAGCGGGCCGGCCTCGCGCGCGAGGTGCACGGTACGAGCGACGTCCTCGACCATGACGGCGGCCTTGACCGCGTCCTTGGCGTTGGCGCCGATCGTGAACGGCCCGTGGTTCTGCATCAGCACCGCACGCGACCGGTGGCCGCGGAGCGTCTCGACGATGCCCCGGCCGATCGAGTCGTCGCCGATGATCGCGAACGGCCCGATCGGGATGGGCCCGCCGAACTCGTCGGCCATCGCCGTGATCACGCACGGTTCCGGCCCGCCGCGCGGCAGGTTTCGAGATCGAGTTCGCCTGCGCCGTTCCCGCTTCGGGGGAGTTCGTGTGGGCCGTGTCGACGCCGGGCGGACCTGACGGGTTCGCGAGGGCCGAGCACTCTACCTCGACTCGCCCGAACGGTCGGCCGCCATGGCCGCCCTGCCCGCCCCGATCGCGAGCGGACGCGTCGACGCCGCGATCACCGTCACCGCTGGCGGACCGGTCCGGGCCGAGCGCGAGCTCAGGCGAGCCCGGAAGCCTCTACTCCGGAAGATTTGAGATTCCCTTGAGGGATCCTTGGCGTGCAGCTGAACCGACGCCGACGAACGTGGATGTCACCGGGAGATCGATCCCGGCCGACACGAGGAGACATCCACATGGACATCAAGAAGGCTCTCGCCACCGCTTCGCTCGCCATCGCGGCGTTCACGCTCGTCGGCTGCACAGCCGTCGCCGCCACGGATGCGGCGAGTACCGAGTCGTCGACGTCTGCCGCCGACAGCACGACCACCGACAGCACGGCGAGCAGCACCTCCGAGGACGCCGCATCGATGCCCGCCGGCGGTCCTGACGGCGGCGGACCCGGCGGTGAGGCAGGTTCGGGCACCGTCGCGACTTCGACGGCCGATCTCGACGCGCTCATCGACACCGCGCTCGGCGACGCGTCGCTCGGCATCCACCGCGGGCACCAGCCGATCGAGAGCGTCCTCGACGAGGTGCTCGGCATCAGCCACGCCGAGCTGCACGCGCGAATGGACGCCGGCCAGAACCTCGCCGCGGTCGCGACCGACCTCGGCATCGACCCGCAGGCCCTCATCGACGCGCTCGTGGCGGACTTCTCCCCGGTCATCGACCAGGCGCTCGAGGACGGCATCATCACGCAGGACCAGGCCGACGACTACCTCGCCCAGCTCGAGGAGGCGTTCACCGAGCGAGTGAACTTCGAGGGCTGAGTCATCCGCCCGCAGGAGATCGCCATGTCCCGCCTCGCTCGAGCCGGCCGACGGGCCGTGGCCGCGTTCATCGCGGTCACGGCCGCGGCCCTGCTCGCCCTCGCCCCGACCGCGGCGTACGCGCACTCCGTCGACAGCACCGCCGTGACGCTCACCGTCGGTGCGGACTCGGTCGACGGCACCATCCAGATCCCGCTCGTCGCCCTCGACGAGGCGCTCGGAACCGCCTACGCGGCCGACCCGTCGACGGTCGCGACCGATGCCGACGACCTGGTCGCCTACATCGCCGAGCACCTGACCGCCACCGGCGCCGACGGGTCCTCATGGGGCGAGACGTTCGGGGAGGCGACCGTGACCACCATCGAGGACGTCGCCGTACTGTCCGTCGACGTGACCCTCGACCCGGTCGGCGCCGACCCGGGGGACTTCACGTTCGGCTTCGACGGCATCATCGCCGACGGCGTCGGTCACGAGGTCACCGTGGTCGTCACGGATGCCGACGGTTCGATCGGCCTGGCCGGGGTGATCACCGAGGCGGAGGGTGCGGTCACGATCGGCGACGTCACGGATGCCGCGGCGTCGGCCGATCCGGGGATCCTCGACATGGTGGTCAGCGGATACCACCACGTGATGGACGGGGCCGATCACCTGCTCTTCGTGTTCGCCCTGCTCCTTCCTGCGCCGTTGATCGCGCTCGCCGGGCGTTGGCGGAGCCGGGCCGGCGAGGCGCGACCCGTGCGCGACAGCGTGTGGTCGGTCGTCAGGGTCGCGACGGCGTTCACGGCCGGCCACTCGATCACGCTGATCGCCGCCGCGATGGGATGGGTCGACGTTCCCAGCCAGCCCGTGGAGATCCTCATCGCGGTCTCGGTGGGCATCGCCGCGATCCATGCGATGCGACCGCTCGTGCGGCGGGGAGAGGTGATCATCGCCGCCGCGTTCGGGCTGATCCACGGGTTGGCGTTCGCCGGCATCCTCGCCGACCTCGGCTTCGACGGGAACGCGTCGTGGCCCGTGCTCCTGGCGTTCAACGTCGGCATCGAGCTGGCGCAGCTCGCCGCGATCGCGCTCGTCCTCCCCTCCCTGCTCGTCCTGGCACGGACGCGGTGGTACGCGCCGGTGCGCCTCGCGGCGGCGGGGATCGCGGTCGTCGCCGCGACCGCATGGGTCCTGGATCGGATCGGGCTCATCACCGACCCGTTGTCCGGTGTCGAGGAGGCACTGATCGCAACCTCGTGGACGGTACCCGTCACGTTCGCCGCGCTCGCGACCGCCGCCGTCGTGCACGGGCGCCTCCTCGAGCGGAGGGCGTCCCGAGCGGTCGCGGGGGGCGAGCGGGAGACGTCCCTCGGGTCGCCGCCGACCGAGCTCGTCCGATGACGTTGACCATTGCGCACGGCCCCGAAGGCTACCCTGAGGTCATGCCGCGAATCCTGCTGGTGGAGGACGATCCGGCGATCCGGGCCGCCCTCACCCGCGGCCTGACGGACCAGGGGGCGAGCGTGACCGCGGTCGACACGGCAGTGGGCGCGATGAAGGCGCTCGCGGTCGAGCAGCCGGAGGCGATCATGCTCGACCTCGGGCTGCCCGACCTCGACGGCTCGCACGTGCTCACGATGCTCCGCGCGACGAGCGACGTCCCGGTCGTGATCGCCACCGCGCGCGACGACGACGCCGAGATCGTCCGCCTGCTCGACGCCGGCGCCGACGACTACCTCGTGAAGCCCTTCTCGGCGGCGCAGGCCATGGCACGCATCCGCGCCGTACTGCGCCGCGCCGCGGCCGCATCCGGTTCGACGACGGATGCCGCAGACCGTCGCGTCGTGGTCGGCGACCTCGTCCTCGATCCGCCGGCCCGGACCGCGAGCCTCGCCGGGGTTGATCTCATGCTCAACCGCAAGGAGTTCGACCTGCTGCTCGCGCTCGCCGCCCGCGCCGGACAGGTGGTCAGCAAGCGCCAACTGCTGAGCGAGGTCTGGCAGATGCCCTGGGGCGGCGCGGACCGGACCGTCGACGTGCACCTCTCCTGGCTGCGGAGGAAGCTCGGTGAGACCGCAGCGGAACCGCGGTACCTCCACAGCGTCCGTGGCGTGGGCGTGAAGCTCGTGGACCCCGTCGGCGGCGAGGCGTGAACGCCACCCTGCGCAGCAGGATGGTCGCGCTCGGCGTCGGCTCCGCCGTCGCCGTCCTGGTGCTGCTCTCCATCCCCGTGGGACTCATCGTCGGCCAGGATGCTCGCGAGGACGCCGACCGCAGCGCGCAGTTCGCCGCGGAGTCGGTGGTCGTCGCGATCGATGCCGGAGCGGATGACGCCGAGAGCGTGGCCGACGAGCTCGAGCAGGTCGACGAACGGTTCACGGGTGTCGCGGTGACGGTCGTGCAACCCGACGGCGAGGTCCTCGGGGCCCAGTCGGAGGTCGCGTGCACAGTGGACGCGACCTCGGACCGCGACGCCGGCGCCCCGCCGCGCGACGGCCCGACGGCCGAATCCTCACCCGACGGCGGGCCTCCTGCAGTGGAACCCATCGACGGCGGACGTCGTGTCGTCCTGACCACCGAGACCGCGGCCGGCATCTTCACCGTCTGCGCCGACGCGAGTACGTCGGCCTGGCTGAGCGCCGTCGCCGCACGGATGGGGACGCTGGCGGCCGCTGCGCTCGGCGTGCTGGTCGTCGTCGCCATCGTGGCCCTGCTCATCGCCCGCCGGGTCACCCGACACCTCGCGGCCGCCGCCGTCACGGCGGATCGCCTCGCCAACGGCGACCTCGACGCTCGAGTGCCGGACGCCGGCCCTCCGGAGGTCCGCAGGGTCGGCGACGCCCTCAACCGGCTCGCGGAGCGAATCGAGGAGTTGCTGCAGTTCGAGCGTGAGACGGCTGCCGATCTCTCGCACCGACTGCGCACGCCCCTCACCGCAGTCCGGCTCGACGTCGAGGCGCTTCCCGCCTCATCCGGCAAGGCGGAGCTCGAGCTCCACGTCGCCCAGCTCGAACGGACGCTGACCGCGGTGATCCGGGCGGCACGACGTCCGCAACGCGAAGGGGCCATGCCGTCGTGCGACGCAGCGACGGTCGCGCGCGACCGCTTCGCCTACTGGGCACCCCTCATGGAGGACCAGGGCCGTGAGGCATCCATCAGCACGGAGACCGCGGGGGAGGCGCTCGTGAGGTGCTCGTCGGAGGACCTGTCGGCTGCGCTCGACGCACTGCTCGAGAACGCCGTCGCGCACACCGCCGACGGCACCCCCGTCGCAGTCGTCGTCGCCGACCTCCACGACGGGCGCATCGCGGTCGACGTGCGCGACCGCGGGCACGGCGTACCGCCGGAGGCGCTCGAGCGCGGACGTAGCGACCGCGGCTCGACCGGGCTCGGCCTGGACATCGCCCGGTCGTGCGCGGAGGCGAGCGGTGGTGAGCTCGACCTGCTCGAGCTCGACGGATGGGCGACCGTCCGACTGGTGCTCGGCCGCTGAGGCGGGTCGCCGCGGCGTCACGTCGGTGATCCTCGCGGACCCCGGCGGCCGGGGGTCGGAGTGGCGGTACCGCTGGTGTCCGCGACCCCTCGGACCGCAGACCCGGGAACGGGTACCCTTACCCGTCCGTCACTCCAACGATCGATGAGGAACGAACTGGAGGCGCCGGCCGCGGGAGCGGTCGGCGCCTCCAGGCGCGGCAGGGGCGAGGGTCACATGTCGTGTGGCGGGTTCGCCTGCTCGCCGGGAATCGCTGCCGCGGCGGTCAGGGGAACCGCGGCGTCTTCCTCCTCGCGGGTCATCGCGTCGGCAGCGGCCTGGGCTCGGCGCGCGTCGAGGTCGGCGTTCACCTGCGGCAGGATCTTCAGGTCGAAGTGCAGGTAGAAGAACATGAGGACGATGATGCCGAGGAACACGAAGGCCGGGACGCCGGCGAACAGGCCGACGATCGCGTTGTTCGCCGCCTCCGTCTGCACGTCGGTGGTGCCGTCGTAACCGGACGCACTGAGCAGGAGACCGACGACCAGGCCTGCGATGCCGATGCCGATCCGGCCCATCACGCCCGTGACGGCTCCCATCGTGCTCTCGAGGCGGCGCTTGCCCTTCCATTCGTTGAAGGCGCAGACGTCGAGGATCATGACGCCGCCGAGGTACGACAGGGGAAGGGAGGCGAGACCGCCGAGGATGCCGCCGACCATGAGCAGCGGGATGCTGCCGTTGGCGAAGAAGTAGAACCCGGTGCCGATGAGGCCGAGCGTGCAGCCGACGATGATGATCTGCGAGATCCCGAAGCGCTTCATGAGCTTGGGGAAGAGCAGGATGAGGGGGAGGATCAGTACACCTGCGCCTGCGACGATGCCCTGGAGGGCGAGGTCGCCGACGATGTAGCGGAAGTAGTACGAGATCATGTTCGCGCCATTGATCGCGCTGTTCAGGAAGAACAGGCCGGCGATGAGCCAGATCCACTTCCCGGCGCCGAGCGTGGCGAGGAGGTCGCGGACCTTGACCGGCGGTGCGCCGGTGTCGGCGGTCTGGTACTCCTCCTTGACGAAGAGGAAGCGGGTCATGCCGAGCGCGGCCAGCGGGATGGCGACGGCGCCCATGACGATGGACCAGCGTGCCGGGTCCTTGTCCGCCCAGCTGAGTGCCACGGGGAGCCCGACGGTCATGATGATGCCCATGATGGTCGTGAAGATGCCGGCTCGCGTGTAGACCTTCGCGTAGACGCGACGGTTGGCGAAGGCTCGCGCCATGTACAGCGTGTCGTTCGATCGCAGCAGGGTGTCGAAGAGCACGTTGATCGCGAGGAACATCGCGAAGATCCACACCACGCGCCCGACGTCGCCGAGGCCGGCGGGCGTCGAGAAGAGAAGCCAGGTCGCCAGCCACACGCCGATGACCGCGAACTCGTACGGGCGCGCCTTGCCCCACTTCGTCTCAGGGCTGCGGTCGACGATCCAGGACGCAACGAGACCGCCGACGACGTTCGCAAGGCTGCTCACGAGGATGATCACACCGACCATGGCGGCAGAGATGCCGAGCGTATCCGTGGCGTAGATCGAGAGATAGCCGAGCACGATGAAGTTCGCGGCCGCGGACATTCCCGCTCCAGCCCACGCCATCAATTTGCCGGCAGGCAGCCGATCCGGATCCGTGGCCCTCTCGGCTCGGGTCTTCGCCATCATCCAACTCCTTTGTCAGTGCGACCTGCAGGGGTTCCTGCGTGCTGTCTTGGTCCGCAAGCGGGGTGCGTAGACCAAGTAAACCTCGCAGTCACGAAAATAGCAAGCGATTGCCAAATTGGATCGTGTGCAGTTTCTCGCGTCGTGGGCTCCGACGGGCCTGGCGGGACGGCAACCGGTTGGACCGGGCTTCGATAGCGGATTCCCCGTCGCGGTCGCTACTCCGACACCATCGCGAACGCGCGAACGGCGTCGCGATCGCCGGACGCCGGACGCCGGACGATCGTGCCGGTTCACGCCGGTGCAGGTACCGCGGTGTCGCGCGCGGCGATCACGTCCCGGAACCACACGGCGCTGTCCTTCGGGATACGGCGAAGCGAGCCTGATTCGACTCGGTAGAGACCGAAACGCTTGGCGAAACCGAGACTCCATTCGAAGTTGTCGATCAGCGTCCAGACGATGAACGCCCGGACATCCAACTCGAGGTCAGGGGTGGCGCGGGTCACGCGGTGACCCTTCGCCACGCCGAAGTGCTCGAGCACGAGGAGATCGGGCTGCGGCCGCTTCGGACCGCGAAGGTCACCGATCGATACGTGCTCAGCGGGGGGACACGACGTCTTCGAGCCGACGCTGACCTTCCATGGGATCCGCTACGTCGAGGTGGACGGCTGGTCGGGCTCGGACGATGAGTTGGCAACGGCGATCCGCGCGGTGGTCATCGGATCGGATCTCGAACGCATCGGATGGTTCTCCTGCTCCGACCCACTGCTGAATCAGCTGCACTCCAACATCGTGTGGGGAATGCGGGGCAACGTCCCTCTCCGCACCGCCTGAATGAGTCGATGGGGGGTGAAGGGCGCCGTGCCTATTCGGGCGGCCTGAACGCCGGCAACCCGGACAGGAGAGCGAAGGACACCAGTTGCGCGCGGTCCCGTGCGCCGACCTTCAGCATGGCGCGGCTGGCATGTGTCTTGACCGTGTAGGGAGAGACGAACATCTCCGCCGCGATCTCGTCGTTGCTCCGTCCGCGCGCGATCGCGGCGACGACATCGCGTTCCCGGGCCGTCAGCGCGTCGAACCGTGCCGCGAGTTCGACGACGACGCCCGGGCTGCGCAGATCGTTGACGTGCTCGATGAGGGCGCGTGCGGCTGCGGGAGAGAGCGCCCCGCCACCTGCGACGACGTCTCGGACGGCGCCGAGCAGCTCGGCCGGAGTCACCCCCTTGCTGAGGAAGCCGTTGGCACCGGCGCGCAGGGCTGCCAGCACGTTCTCGTCTTGGTCGAAGGTTGTGAGGATGACGATCCGGACGCTCTCACCGACCTCCGACTCCCGGATTCGGCTGGTGGTCTGCACTCCATCCATCCCGGGCATGCGCAGGTCCAAGAGGACGACGTCCACCTGCTCGGTCGACAGCACTTCCAGTGCCCGGAGGCCGTCGGAAACGTCCGCAACGACCTCCATGTCGGACTGCGACTCCAAGATCGTTCGCAGGCCGACCCGGATCATCTCCTGGTCGTCGACGATGAGGATCCGGATCATCGGACGGACCCGCCATCGGTCCTCAGCGTCGCCGTGACGCGAAAGATCTCGTCGTCGGAGTGGATGTCGAGGAGCCCGCCCGCGGCCTCCACCCGTTCACGCATGCCGATCAGACCGTAGCCACGACCACCGACCGCGCGGCGGGAATCGGCGGCGACGCTGTTCTCCACGTCGATGATCAGCTTCATGCCGGAAACGTGGATGCCCACGTCCACGGGACCGGACCCGTGCCGATGCGCATTGGTCAGAGCCTCTTGCGTGATTCGGAACGCGGCGACGCTCACGGACGGATCAATCGACATCTCGCCATCGGGCATGATGAGCCGGACCTCACCGCCGGATGCTTCGAGGTTCTCGACGAGCTCTGGAATGCGTTCGATCGTCGGCAGCATGAGCGTGTTGCCGCTCGTCTTGTCGCCGCGCCGGAGAACGCCGAGAATGCGCTGCGTCTCCTGCAGAACCCGCCGCACGCCGCTCTGCGCATTCGCCAGCGCTGCGCGCTCGGTTGAGGCGCCCGGCGGCAGCTGCACGTCGATGACTCCGAGGTTCGTGCCGATGACGGCGATCTCGTGGCCGACCACGTCGTGCAGGTCCTGTGCGATGCGCAAGCGCTCCTCGGCCACTCGACGAGTCACCTCCAGATCCCGGGAGGAGATCACATCCTGGGCGCGCTGATGGAGCGTCAGCAGGTAGATCTCGTGCGCCCGGATCGCGTACCCGGTCGCCGCGGCGGCGACTGTAGTGCTCAGCGCCACGTACGCCAGAGGATCGTCGAACCCGGATGCTTCGGCGCCCACGGTGGCGAAATAGAGCGCCAGCCCGGCCAAGGTCCCGCCGATGAAGACGGCCGGCCCGCGCAGCCCTGCGGAGAAGATGATCGACAGAACGACGATCCACCCAGCTGTGTAGCCGTCGGACAACGTGATCCCGAGAACAGCGCCCAGAACGGCCGGGATGAGTCCCCATACTCCGAACCACCGGCTCAGCGCGAATCCAGCGATCAGCAATGCCAGTGCGCCATACCCCGCCGGTCCGGCGCCGGTCCAGATCAGGACGACAACCTGCACAACGCATGCGATTGTTCCCCCAGCGACGGATACTCGATCGAGCATTCGGCTGCTCAGGTACCACGGGGGAAGCTCGACGCGCTCGGGCTCCGGGATCGACATGACTCCCATTGTCGCGGTCCGGGCCACTCCGATGCGGGTCCGGGGGCACGCCGATCAACCGGCGATGCGGACAGATCAAGCAAACTTCGCGGCCCTACTTCAAATGGAGTACATCGGTCGATCTCACCGGACGATGACAAGCACGCGTCGCCGCGGAAGTCTTGAGGAACGGCGGTGCGCACCGTGCTGCCGACGGAAGAGGAGTTGAACGGCATGTCTGAACTGGTGCAGGGCAAGGTTGCGATCGTCACCGGATCGGGTCAGGGGATCGGGCGCGACGTCGCTCTGTGCCTCGCCGAGCACGGCGCGAAGGTCATCACGAACAACCGCAAGCCCGGCTCCTCCCTCGACGCGTTCGAGAAGACCGAGATCCCGTTCACCGATGAAGAGCGCGCCGCGCTCGAGAGCGTGAAGGGCGACGCGAAGACGACGGCGGACCGGATCGTGGCCGGGGGCGGACAGGCCGTGCCGTTCTTCGGTGATGTCGGCGACTTCGCGACCGCCGGCCGGATGGTGCAGACCGCGATCGACAGCTTCGGCCGCATCGACATCATCGTCAACAACGCCTCCTCGAACTGGGTCGGGAACATCGCCGACATGGATGAGGACCTCTGGGACATCAGCGTCGTGTCGAAGCTGAAGGGCGCGTTCAACCTGATTCACCACGCCTTGCCGCACATGAAGGCGCAGGGCTACGGGCGCATCCTGAACTCGTCATCCGACGCGTTCCTCGGCCTCCAGGGGTACGCGGCCTACGGTGCCGCGAACGCCGGCATTGTGGCCCTGACGAAGGCCGCCGCCGGCGACCTCCGCGGCACCGGCATCACCGTGAACGCATACACGCCGCTCGCGAAGACGCGTGCCTGGTACAACGCCGCTGCGACGTACAGGATGCAGGGTGTTCCCGCGGAGATGATCGAGGCGGGTGCTCCGGAAGCGATGAAGCGCACCGCGGAGGGCATGGTCCCCTTCCTGGCCTATCTCGCCTCGGACGACGCCGCGGCGATCTCGGGCAACCTCTTCAAGCTCGCCGCGGACGGTGAGATCGGCCTCTGGTCGCAGCCCGAGGTCGTGCGCCAGATCACGACCGATGCCGACGCCTGGGCCATCGACGTCCTGCGGGAGCGCGTGCCGGGCGAACTCATGGCCGGCCTCTCCAACGACGAGGGCATCCTTCCGGTCCGCTGATCGCCGCGCACCGACAAGACAACACAGACAGGAATCGATCATGGGAAAGCTCGACGGCAAAGTCGTCCTCATCACCGGCTGCTCCAGCGGCCTCGGCAAGCAGCAGGCGATCCGCATGGCCGCCGAGGGCGCCTCGCTCGCCATCTGCGCTCGCAATGCCGAGATGCTCGCCGAGACCGCGCGGCTCTGCGAGGAACGGGGCGCGGAGGTCATGGCGATGACCGTGGACATCATGGACTACGACAGCCTGGTCGCCTTCGTCGACGCGACGGTCGACCGGTTCGGAACGATCGACGTCCTGGTGAACAACGCCCACACGATCACCATCCCAGCTCCGTTCCTCGAGAAGACGATCGACGACCTCGACCTCGAGATGCGCAGCTCCGTCTACGCGTACTGGCACCTGATGAAGCTGTGCTTCCCGCACCTGCGGGACAAGGAGGGCGCGGGCGCCTCGATCATCAACTTCGCCTCCGAGGCGGCCATCGCCGGCGACGAATTCTATGCCCCCTATGCCGCGTCGAAGGAAGCCGTGCGTGGACTCTCGCGGGTGGTCGCCCGTGAGTGGGGCCAGTACAACATCCGCGTCAA
Organism: Agromyces litoreus; assembly: GCF_040496015.1. Classification (NCBI taxonomy): domain Bacteria; kingdom Bacillati; phylum Actinomycetota; class Actinomycetes; order Micrococcales; family Microbacteriaceae; genus Agromyces; species Agromyces litoreus. The sequence goes on along the minus strand of NZ_JBEPKA010000023.1, from coordinate 3,151 downwards.
CACCCTCTGCCCCAACGGCCTGACCGAGAACGCGTCGGGCGGCCTCACCTCGCTCAGCCCCGAAGCGCGCGCACACGTGCAGAAGGCGTTCGTGGCGAACCCATTCCGGCGCGCCGGCAACCCCTACGACGATGTCGCCCCCGTCGTCGTCTTCCTCGCCTCGGACGACAGCCACTGGATCACGGGCCAGAACATCCACGCCGACGGCGGCGCCCTGATCAACGCCTAGGAGAACTCATGCAGATCGCAGACAAGACCTTCGTCGTCACCGGCGGAGGCAACGGAATCGGCCGCGCACTCACGCTGGAGCTCCTCGCCCGTGGCGCGCGGGTCGCGGCGCTCGACCTCGACGAGGCGGGCCTGGAGGAGACCGCGCGGCGGGCTGATGTGGGGGAGCGGCTTTCGCCGCACCCGGTGAACATCACCGATCGAGCAGCAGTGGCCGCGCTTCCCGACGCCATCGCGGCGCTCCACCCGGCCATCGACGGACTGGTCAACGTCGCCGGCATCATCCAGCCGTTCGTGACGATCGACGAGCTCGGGTTCGATGTGATCGAGCGGGTGATGAACGTCAATTTCTGGGGCGTCGTCAACACCACGAAGACGTTCCTCCCGGTGATCCGGCAGCGCCCGGAGGGTGCGATCGTCAACATCTCCAGCATGGGCGCGCTGACTCCCGTCCCCGGGCAGGCCGCCTACGGTGCGTCGAAAGCCGCGGTGAAGCTGTTCACCGAAGCGCTCTTCGCCGAGTTGCAGGGCACGAACGTCACCGCCACCGTGGTGTTCCCGGGCGCGATCGCGACGGACATCACCGCCAACTCCGGCGTCACGATGCCCACGATGGGCGGCACGGGACGCAAAGCCCCCGAGCCGACACGCCCCGAGGAGGCAGCGCGCCAGATCGTCGCCGCGATCGAGAAGCGAAGCTACCGCGTGACGATCGGCAAGGACGTCACCATGCTCGACCGCCTTTCGCGACTGGCGCCGCGCCGCGCCACGCTGATCCTCGCCGGCCAGATGAGGGAGCTGCTCACCTGAGCGGTGTGGCGTACGGTGACCGATCTCCGGGCGCCACCACAGTTCGAAGGGAAGTCCGATCAGCTCGAGACCTCGGGGATCACGTGCTTCCACGGTGATCTCGTACCGTTCCACCTGTGTGTGGCCCGAGCGGGCCTCTCCGTCGGCCAGGATGCGCAGCCGTCTGGGCCGCGCGTGTCGGCGTGAACGGTGCGGACTCTGACCTACTACCTCCAGCTCGTGCTCGACTACAGCCCCTTGCAGACCGGGATCGCCTTCGGTGCGCCGAGCTCGTGCTGGATCGTGACCTTGGCTCACCGTCGGGGAGGGCCGACACGATCGCATCGGTCCTCCGCAGATCAGGCTGCGGTCGCGCGGTCACGCCTCCGGGTTCTGCGCTCGGATCCTGTGATCTGCTCGCCCACGCGCTCCAAGTGCGTCGCCCAGATCGCCAGTTCCCTCTTCATCCTCGGTACGAAGGCATCGATCCAGGCCCGTTCCAGCCGGGCGCCGACCATCACGACAGGCACTCGCACCTCCGCTTCGAAGTGGAGGTCGATGCCTCCTGCTCGATCGCGAGCGCGGTACGTGCCGATGAATGTGGATGGGAAGGCGGTGCAGCTCATTCCAAACGTGCCACGGATCTCGTCGGCTCCCCGAACCCAATGCTCCATGCGGGTCATGAGAGCGGGATGGCGAAAGAGCGACCGAACATCGGGCGGGATCGACAGGAGGGTGACGGGTGTCTGTATGGTGAATTCGACTGTGCTGTCGGTCGCGACATGTCGCTCGATCATGGCCTCGGCCCAGCCTGACGTCATGTGGCGGGTGCAGATGAAGTCGCGGCTCGAGAGCAGCTGCAGCGCTTCGGCGCTCGTGCCCGGGAGGCTGCTATCGAGGACCATCGCCTTCGGCATCCCTTGACCCCTTCTCGACCGCACCGTCGGTGTGCGCTGCCGACTCTTCAGCATCGAGTGGGAGGTCGTCGAACGCCCCATCATCGGGGTCTTCCCCGATAGGGCCACCCTGCTTCGTCTGCTGGCGAAGCGATTTCTGGACGACTCGCTGAACGACGCCGCGGCGTAGCTTGAGCAGGCCCCCGTCCTTCCGCAGGATGGCGGTCAGTCGGTCTCCGGACTCCTCGAGCTTCGCCTTCGCAACGTCGATCGGCGCGTCGACCAGTGCATGGTCGCGTTTGCGCCACTGCCCGGCGATCATGACGGCTTCGATGTTGCCCGAGTTGGCGTGCAGAGCTGCCGCGATCGGATTGTGCGCGGGCCACAGGTTCAGGGCGCGTGCGTCGATGATCGTCAGGTCCGCCTGCATGCCCTTGCCGAGATAGCCGATCCGGTCAGCCAGTCCGAGGGCACGAGCGCCTTCTATCGTCGCCCAGGCGAGTGCCTGCTTGGCCGTGACGGCGACCTTGGGAGCGCCGAGACCCGTCGTCCTGCGTGCCCGGTCGTGGCCAAGGGCGCGCTGCTCGGCCAAAGCGACTCTCGCAGCGATCAGCAGCTCACCGGGTGCGACCATCTCGGTATCGGTACCGAGCGACGGTGCGGCGCCGATGGCGAGCAACCGCTCGGTCAGTCGGGTGACATGACCTTGGCCAAGCTCGTTCTCTGGCGTGGAGGTGAACGTCACTCCCGCCGCGACGAGCGAGGTGACCCACTCCCGCGAGAGTCCCGTGCCGTGCACGATGTTGACGTTGGAGTTCCACAGTCCGGCGTCGGTGACAACCTTCCAGGCGGGCCCGGGTGCGCCAGCGCTCTGGTGCATCGAAGCGAGCACTCCGCGCTCCGCGGCGGCGCGAAGATCAGCGACGGCTGTCTCGGCCTTCGACAACTGCGGTCCCTTGATCGCCATCCCGATGTCGATCAGCGGGGTCTGAGCAGCCAACCCGCGGCGAAGGCGGTCGATCTCCGCAACGTGGTGGGGTCGATCGCGTAGGCCATATGGGACGCCGTGAAGGAAGACGCCGCGTATACCTGATTCTGCCAGCGCCTTGATTCGGCCCGGGTTTCGTTCCTATCGGTTTCTGATTCGGCCTGGGTTTCGTTCCTATCGGTTTCCCTGTCGGGCGGTTGCCGCCAGGCCTGATTCTTGGTCAGCGTAGTAGGCCTGCTCGACCTCGATC
>NZ_JBEPKA010000022.1:0-51726 GCF_040496015.1 Agromyces litoreus | reverse complement strand
GCCTGGTCGGTGGAGTACGACGGGGCGACCCAGGTCTCGAACCTGCAGACCGGGGTGCGGTCGGGCCCGGTCGGCTCGGCGAGCGGCCAGCACCCGTTCCGGGAGGGACTCGTCGTGCGCGAGGCCCAGCCCGATCGTCGGCTCTACACCCCGCGGTTCGGCCGCGTCGAGGTGGTCGCCGCGATCGACGACCTCGACGAGCACGCGCTCGCCGCGCTGTGGATGATCGGGGTCGAGGAGGACCCCGCGCAGTCGGCCGAGATCTGCGTGTTCGAGGTGTTCGGGCGCGACATCGCCGACGACGGCAGCGCGCTCGTCGGCATGGGCGTGCACCCCTTCAACGACCCGGCGATCACCGACGACTTCGAGCAGGTCCGACTGCACGACGACGTGCGAGAGCCCCACACCTACGCCGTCGATTGGCGACCCGACGAGGTGGTCTTCTCCATCGACGGGCTCGTCCGCAAGCGCGTCGCGCAGTCGCCGCAGTACCCGATGCAGCTCATGCTCAACGTGTACGCGTTCCCGTCGGCCGACGAGGCGCAGCCCGTCGAGCCGGCGTACCCCGAGTCGTTCGCGGTGCACGCCGTGCGCGGCTACCGGCACGACTGACGCCCCGGCGCCGCGCCGGGCGACGAGGAGGCTCGTTCGGACGGGAACCGTCGGACGCCTGCGGTCCGGCGCGACGAATTCCGTCCGATCGGGGCGAACGCGCGGGGGTGCCGGTCAGGCCCGGGGCGCGTGCGCCTCGAGACGGTGCCGGTCATCCCCGAGGCGCGTGCGCCTCGAGGAACTGGTACACCTCGGTCTGATCGACGCCCGGGAAGGTGCCGGTGGGCAGCGCCGCCAGGAGCGAGGTCGGGGTGCGGGCGGCCGGCCACGAGGCATCCGCCCACTTGCCCGACAGGTCGTCGGGCGCGCGCCGGCAGCACGACTCGTCGGGGCAGCGCGACACCGCACGGTGCGGTGTCTCACGGCCGCGGAACCACTTCACGTGCTCGAACGGCACGCCGACCGAGACCGAGTACTCGCCCTCCTTCGCCTTCTCGATGCGCGAGGTGCACCAGAACGTGCCCGACGAGGTGTCGGTGTACTGGTACCACGGGCTGAAGCGGTCCTCGACGTCGAACACTGTGCGGGCCGTCCAGTTGCGGCACACCGTCGTGCCCTCGACGGCGCCGAGCGCGTCGGCGGGGAAGCGCACCGAGTCGTTCTCGTAGGCCTTGATGATGGTGCCCGACTCGTGCACCTTCATGAAGTGCACGGGGATGTCGAGGCGCGCGGTCGCGAGGTTCGTGAACCGGTGCGCGGCGGTCTCGTACGAGACGGCGAAGTGGTCGCGCAGCTCCTCCATCGAGATGCGCCGGAGGTTCTTCGCCTCCGAGAGGTAGCGCACCGCGGCCTGCTCGGGCAGCAGGATCGCCGCCGTCAGGTAGTTCGTCTCGATGCGCTGGCGGAGGAAGTCGCCGTAGTTGCCCGGCTCCTCGTGCCCGAGCAGGTGCGAGGCGAGCGCCTGCAGGATCGGCGAGCGCGAGTCGCGCGACGGGGACTGCTGCGTCGGCAGGTAGATCCGTCCGTGGCGCTTGTCGGTGACCGAGCGCGTCGAGTGCGGCAGGTCGCCGACGTAGTGCAGCGAATAGCCGAGGTGGCTCGCCATGTCGGCGACGAGCTGGTGCGAGACCGGTCCGCCGGCGTGCCCCACGGCCTCGAGGAGCTCGGCCGCCTTCGCCTCGAGCTCGGGGTAGAAGTTGTCGCGCGCCCGCATCTCCGCGCGGAGCTGGGCGTTCGCGCGGCGAGCCTCCTCGGGGGTGGCCGCGCGCTCGCGGTGCAGGCGGTCGATCTCGTTGTGCAGCGCCAGGATCGTCTCGAGCGTCTGGTCGCTCATCGTCTTCGCGACGCGGAACGGCTCCAGGCCGAGTGCGGAGAACACCGGACCGCGCTGCGCGCGCTCCACGGCGATCTCGAGCGCGGCGCGTTCGGACGGCGCATCCGGCCGGAGCAGCTCGTCCGCAGTCGTGCCGAGGGCCATCGCGATCGTCCGCAGCATCGACAGGCGCGGCTCGCGCTTGCCGTTCTCGATCGCGGAGACCTGGCTCGGGGCACGGTCGATCGCCTCCGCCAGGCGGCCGAGGGTCATGCCTGCGGCGAGGCGACGCTCGCGGATGCGGCGCCCGAGCGTGAGCGCGTCGACCTCGTCGGAGCCGGGCTCGGGCGCGGCGGACGATGCGCGTGCGGGCGTCGCGGCATACGCGGCCGGCGGGGTCGCGAGGCGGGCTCGATCGGCGATGACCATGCCTCATGCTCACATGAGCGAGCCGATCCGCAAAACGGAAACCTCCATGGTCTTCTGCGTGGCACACGCGGTTTCGGTGCAGATTCACCGAAAGCGTGTCTGGTCGAAGTGAAATGCGGCCGAAGTTCTGAAACGTCGTGGGTTGCCTGGAGCTCGAGCTCGGCATCACCGCGTTCGCCGACCTCAGCGGGCCGGAGTCCTTCCAGGAGGGCTATGCGGACCCGGAGGGCGCCGTCGCGAGGCTCGAGGACGCCGACGCCAGGTTCGCCGCGACCGTCGCCGGGGTCACCAACCCCGACGTGCAGGTGGCCGCCGCACGCGCCGCCGACGGCATGCACGCCTACGTCGCCGCCGTGAGCGAGATCGTCGCCGATCCCGAGCACGCCGATCTCACCGCGCTGGGCGAGCAGGCCACCGAGCTCGGAGCCGCCTTCGCCGCCGTCGGCGAGTACTGCGACGTGTAGGCCGTACTCGGACGCCGGCGACGGCCGCGACGACGAGCCCTGAGCCGGACGCTCCAGAGCCGACGATCGGCACCTCGCCCTGCCGCTACATTCGTGCCATGGATCTCGTCGACGCCTGGCCGCTCTTCGGCCTGACCCTGCGCACGCCCCGCCTCGAGCTGCGGCCGGTGCGCGACGACGACCTCGCCGCGCTCGCCGACGCGGCGATCCGCGGCATCCACGACCCGGCGGTGATGCCGTTCGCGCACCCGTGGAGCGACGAGCCGCCGGAGGTGCTCCGCCGCGAGCTCGCCCGGTACGTCTGGCGCGAGCGCGTCGGCACGACGCCCGACGCCTGGACGCTCCTGTTCGCGGTGATCGAGGACGGGGTGCCGATCGGCATCCAGGACGTTCGCGGAGTGCAGTTCGCGAAGCTCAGGACGATCTCGACCGGGTCCTGGCTCACCGCCGCGCGCCAGGGCGTCGGAATCGGGATCGAGATGCGCGCGGCGGTCCTGGCGTTCTGCTTCGACCACCTCGGCGCCGAGGTCGCCGAGTCCGGGGCGATCGAGTGGAATGCGGCGTCGCTCGGCGTCTCGCGCCACCTCGGCTACGAACCGAACGGCGTGAAGCGCGTGCTCACGCGCTCCGAGGCGGTCGAGCGCGAACTGCTCCTCCGGCTCGAACCCGCCGGCTTCCGACGTCCCGACTGGACGCTCGAGGTCGAGGGGCTGAATGACGCCGTGCGGGCGCAGCTCGGCGCGTGAGGTCGACCCGGGGCCGCCGGGTCGCCCGCCCGGACACGGGATCCGACCGTCGTCTGGTTCACTGGGTTCGCGGCACACGCCGCACCGACCCTGCTCGGAGGTCCCTGATGTCGCTGCTGCGCACCGCCGTCCTCGTCCCCGCCGCCGTCGGCGCGCTCCTGCTCGCCGGCTGCACCGGCGGAGCGGATGGGACCGCACCGACCACCGTGGAACCGATCCCCACGGATGAAGCCGCATCGGACCAGAGCGTCGAGGAGGCCTGCGCCATCCTCGCCGCCGGATCCCGGGACTTCGTCGAGCTGTCGCAGCGGGACGACCTCCCCCAGTTCGCCGCGACCGACCCCGAGGGCGCCCTCGACCAGCTCGAGTTGGCGGCCGCGACGTTCTCCGACGCCGTAGTGCAGGTCACGGAGCCGGAGGTCCTCCAGGTCGCCGCAGCGGCGGACGGAGCGATGACCGGGTACGTCGCGTACGTCCGGGACCTCCTCGACGACCCGGCGAACGTCGACGTCGAGGAGCTGAACGCGCGCATGGACGGGATGACGCAGAGCTTCGGCGCGATCGGCACCGTCTGCGGCTGACGCCCGCCGGTCGCGGCACGCGTGGTCGAGGCCGCGAGCCGTCCGATCAGGCGACGCGCGTCGCCGTCACGTCGTCCGCGGCGTACACCCGTTCGCCCTCGACGAAGGTCTGCTCGACCCGCGTCGAGGCGATCTCGTCGGCGGGGCCCGCGAACGGGTCGCGGTCGAGCACCACCAGGTCGGCGTACTTGCCCACCTGGATGCTGCCCGTCACGTCGTCGAGGTGGTTCACCCACGCCGAGCCCGCCGTGTAGGCGGTGAGGGAGGTCGCGAGGTCGATCGCCTGCTCGGGCAGGAACGCCTCGTACTCGCCCTCGGCGTACGCGGGCGCCGCCTTCCGGTTCACGGCGGTGTGGATGGCGGCCAGCGGGTCGGGCGTCGAGACCGACCAGTCGCTGCCGGCCGCGAGCACCGCGCCGGAGCGCATGAGGTCGCCGAAGGGGTACTGCCGGGCGCTGCGCGGGTCGCCGAGGAACGGCAGCGTCAGGTCCACCATCTGCGGCTCGAGCGCCGCCCACAGGGACTGCATGTTCGCCGCGACGCCGAGCTCGCGGAATCGAGGCACGTCCTCCGGGTGCACGACCTGGATGTGCGCGATGTGGTGACGGTGGTCGTTGCGTCCGTTCTCCGCGATCGCGTGCTCGACGGCGTCGAGGCACTCCCGCACGGCCCGGTCGCCGATGGCGTGGAAGTGCAGCTGGAAGCCGAGGCGGTCGAGCTCGGCGGCCGCCGGGTTCAGCACCGCCGGGTCGACGAACGAGATGCCGGAGTTGTCGGTGAAGTGCCCGTGCCCGTCGCAGTAGGGCTCGAGCATCGAGGCGGTGAAGTTCTCGGCCACGCCGTCCTGCATGATCTTGATGCTCGTCGCCGCGAAGCGGCCCGCGCGATAGGCGTCGCGCTTGGCCACCAGGTCGGGGATCTGCTCGATCCCGCGCGTGCGGTCCCACCAGATCGCACCGACGACGCGACCGGTCAGGAGCCCGGCGTTCGCGGCGGCGACGTAGGCGTGACCCGGGTCGCCGGCGTCGCCGTACGTGCCGACGATCGCGTCCTGCCATCCGGTGACGCCGTAGGAGTGCAGGTACCGCTGCCCGAGCAGGAGCGCCTCGGTGAGCGTCTCGAGCGTCGTCTCCGGAAGCAGGCGGTTCACGAGCGACATCGCGCCCTCGTGCAGCGTTCCGGTCGGGTGGCCGTCGGCGTCCCGCTCGATCCGGCCGTCGGCGGGGTCGGGGGTGTCGCGGTCGATGCCGGCCAGGCGCAGCGCGGCCGAGTTGACCCAGGCGCCGTGACCGTCGCGGTTGGGCAGGAACGCGGGCCGGTCGGGCACGACCCGGTCGAGTGCCGCCGCGGTGGGGGTGCCGCCGGGGAACGCCGACATCGACCATCCGCCGCCGAGCACCCACTCGTCGTCGGGATGCGACGCCGAGTACGCCGCGATCTGCGCGAGGTACTCCTCCGGCGTGTCGAGCTCGGACAGGTTGCACCGGAGCAGGTCGAGCCCGCCCCAGACGGGGTGCACGTGCGCGTCCTGGAACCCCGGCACGAGCAGGCGCCCTCGGAGGTCGACGACCTCGGTCGACGCGCCGATCAGGTCCCGGACGTCGTGGTCCGAGCCGACGGCGACGATGCGGCCGCCGCGGACCGCGACGGCGCTCGCACGTGAGCGCACGGTGTCCGCCGTGAAGACGGGACCGCCGGTGAAGACGAGGTCGGCGTGGGACATGGCGCGGGACTCCTTCTGGTGCGTCGGTTCGGCGGGTGCGTCGGTCGCTCAGCCGCCGGACATGGTCCGGGCGATCTGGGTCGCCGAGTCGCCGGCGCGCTTCAGCACGACCGCGACGAGGGCGAGTGCGGCGAGCGTGAGCAGCAGCATCACGGTCGAGACCGAGGCGATCTCGGGCCGCAGGCCGCCGCGCAGCGCGCTGAGCACGTACACCGGCCAGGGGGTCGAGCCGGAGACCTGGACGAAGGCGGCCACGACCGTGTTGTCGAGGCTCAGCGTGAACGACAGCAGCAGCCCGGCGAGCACGGCCGGCATCGCCAGCGGCAGCGTCACCCGCCGGAACGTCGTGAACGGCTTCGCGTACAGGTCGGCGGACGCCTCCTCGAGGGCCTCGTCGAGGCCGACGAGCCGGGCGCGCACGATGTAGGTGACGACCGCCGTCGAGAACAGCGAGTGGCCGATCACGAGGCGTGCGGTGCCGTCGTTGAAGAGGGTCATCCCGGCGTCCTGGCCGAGGAACACGAGCCACGGCAGCAGAGAGACCGCATCGACGATCTCGGGCGTGACCGAGACCAGCAGGAGGAGGCCGACGAACCAGAACGCCCACTTGCCGGGCCTCCTCGCCAGCGCGATGCCGCCGAGCGTGCCGAGCAGCGTCGCGAGCACCGCCGCGATCGCCCCGGTGCGCAGCGACACCGCGACGGCGTCGCGCACGGCGGGCTTCTCCCAGAGCGCCCGGTACGGCTCGAAGCCGAACTCGTTCCACGCGATGAGCAGGCGTCCGTTGTTGAACGAGTACACGATGATCACGAGGATCGGGGCGAACAGGAACAGGAAGACGAGCACGCTCCACGCCGTGAGGGCGAGGTCGGCGGGCGACCACCGGCGGCGGCGCGGCGTCGGGGCGGGTGCCGCGGTGCGCGGCGCCGGGGCCTCGGCGACCGGCGTGGTGGGCTCCGCGGCAGTCGTGGTCGAGGGTGCGGTCGTGGTCATGCCGAGGCCTCCAGGACGACGCGGTTGCGGGCACGGGCCGGCAGCGACACGAGCCAGAGCACGAGCCCGATCGTCGCGGCCGAGAGGATGATGACGAGGATCAGCAGTACCGCCATCGCCGAGCCGAGGGCCCAGTTCTGGGCCGCCTGGAACTGGCTGGCCACGAGCTGGCCGACCATGTTGCCCTGCGCGCCGCCGAGCACGGTCGCGGTGATGTAGTCGCCCATGAGCGGGATGTACACGAGCAGCAGGCCCACGATGATCCCGGGCCGGGCGAGCGGGAACGTCACGCGCACGAACGTGCGGACGCGGTTCGCGCCGAGGTCCTTCGACGCCTCGCGCAGTGCCGGCCCGACGCGGTCGAATGCGACGAACAGCGGCAGGATCATCAGCGGCAGGTAGTTGTAGACCACGCCGATGAGCACGGCACTGCGGGTGTAGAGGATCTCGAGGGGACCGTCGGTGATGCCGACGGTCTGCAGCAGCTGCGACATCCAGCCCTCGGGGGCGAGGATGATCTGCCATCCGATGGTGCGGACCAGGAAGTTGGTCCAGTACGGCACCATCACGAGGGCGAGCAGGAGCCCGCGACGGTTCGCGGGTGCCTTCACGGCCATCCAGTACGCGACCGGCAGGCCGATCACGAGGCAGAGCAGGGTGCCGCCGATGCCGACCCACAGGGTGTTCAGGAACACCTCGAAGAAGGTCGGGGAGAGCGCTTCGGCGTACCGGTCGAACGAGAGCTTGTCGGTCGCGTGGGTGCCGAAGATGCCCGGCTTGTACCCGAAGCTGAAGTACAGCACCGCGCCGACCGGCACGACGAAGAAGGTGACGAGCCACGCCCACGCGGGGATCGCGAGGGCGAAGCTCGGCAGGCGGAGACTACGCACCGGCGGCGGCCTTCGCCTTGTTCCAGATGTCGACGTTGCGCTGCTGGGCCTCGTTGACCTCGCCGTCGTGCATGGTCGCGATCTGCTCCTCGGTGAAGAAGACCAGGTCGAGCATGTCGAGGCCCTCGGCGTTCGCGGCCTCCTCGATGCCGGCGGCGCCGGTGTGGTAGCCGATGTAGTCGACCTGCAGGAGCTGGTTCTCGGGGACCATGGTCCAGTCGATGAACGCGTGCGCGGCCTCCGGGTGCGGAGCGCCGACGGGGATCGCCCAGTTGTCCATCCAGAGCTCGGTCGCCGGCGAGCCGAGCACCCACTGCCAGCGGTCGGGGTCCGGGCTCTCCTGGATGCCGATGCGCGCGTCGCCGTTCCAGGCCTGCATGAGCACCTGCGTGGCCTGCGGGATCGCCTGGCCGCCGGGGTACGAGTCGAACGCCGAGATGTGCTGGGCGAGGGTGTTCACGATGAAGTCCTCGCAGGCGGCGAGGTCGGCCTCGTCGGTGGTGTTCCAGTCGATGCCGTTGGCCCAGTAGTAGAGGCCGGTGACCTCGGCCGGGTCGTCGAGCACGCTCGTCTTGCCGCTGGCCTCGTTCTGGGCGGCGTCGATGAAGTCGTTCCAGTCCTTCAGCTCGCGGGTGATGACGGTCTTGTCGTAGACGAAGCCGGTGGTGCCCCACGCCTTGCAGACCGTGTACTCGTTCTCGGGGTCCCAGCTGCGCGCGAGGAACGCCGGGTCCATGTGCTGGAGGTTCGGCAGCAGGTCCTTGTTGAGCTTCTGGATGATGCCGTTCTCGATCATCTGCGGGACGAAGGAGCCCGTCGGGACGATGATGTCGTAGCCCGAGGTGCCCTTCGCGGCGATGAGCTTGGAGATGAGCTCCTCGTTCGAGCCGTAGGAGTCGAAGGTGACCTTCGGGCCGAGCTCGGAGGTGAAGCTCGCGACGACGTCGGGCGAGTCGTAGTCGCCCCAGGTGTAGATGCTCAGGGCGTTCTCGAGCTCGCCGCCGGTCGCCACGGGCGCCGACGAGGCGCTGCCGCCGGGCGACGCGCAGGCGGCGAGGAAGGCCGTGCCGCCGGCCGCGGCGATGAAGCCCAGGAACCGGCGTCGGTCGATCGCGCGCTGGAGGATCGGCACCTGCTCGGCGCTCGCGAGGATCCGGATCGGGGTCTGCTTGTCGGCCATGTCGCTCCTTCGGGGGCAGGGGTGGGGCAGGGTGTGGGGTGGTGCGGGGGTCGTGGCTGCGGTCAGTGCGTCGGCGGGGCGACGTACCCGCCAGCGGCCGCCGCGTCGTCGGAGGGGAACACCTGCACGCAGGCGGCGCTCCACGAGCAGGAGACCGCGGTGCCGACGGCGAGCTCGGGCGCCTCGGGCGTCGGACGGCGCACGATCAGGCTCTGGTCGTCGCCGAGGCGGACGAGGTACTGCATGGTCTCGCCGAGGTGCGAGACGCCGAGGAGCGTCCCGGGCACCCGGTTCGCCCCGGTCGGCTCGGCCACGGCGGACTCGGCCTCGATGCGGACGAACTCCGGGCGCACCGCGGCCTGCGCGGGCGCGCCGTCGGCGATCGCGAGGGCGCGGTCCGAGCGGATGCCGCGGACGAGTCCGTGCGCGGAGTCGACGGCGGCGCCGCCCTCGATGGCCGTGCCGTGGAAGAAGTTCTGCTGCCCGACGAAGGCCGCCACGTACGCCGAGGCCGGGCGGGCGTAGATCGTGTCGGCGTCGGCGAGCTGCTCGATGCGGCCGTCGCGCATGATCGCGATGCGGTCGCTCATCGAGAGCGCCTCGCCCTGGTCGTGCGTCACGAACACGAACGTGATCCCGAGGCGTGACTGGAGCAGCTTCAGCTCGAGCTGCATCTCCTCGCGGAGCTGCCGGTCGAGCGCGCCGAGCGGCTCGTCGAGCAGCAGCACGGAGGGGCGGTTGACGAGCGCGCGGGCGAGGGCGACGCGCTGCTGCTGGCCGCCCGAGAGCTGGGTGGGCTTCCGGTCGGCGAAGCGGCGCATCTGCACGAGGTCCAGCGCGTCGGCGACCCGCTCGCGGATCTCGGCCTTCCCGGTCCGGCGCTGCTGGAGCCCGTAGGCGACGTTCTCGGCGACGCTCATGTGCGGGAAGAGCGCGTAGGCCTGGAACACCGTGTTCACGTCGCGCCGGTACGGCGGCAGGCCCAGGACGGATCGTCCGGAGATGCGGATGTCGCCCGCGTCGGGCTGCTCGAATCCCGCGATCATGCGGAGGGTCGTGGTCTTGCCGCAGCCGGACGGGCCGAGCAGCGAGATGAACTCGCCGGGCTCGATCGTGAGCGACAGGCCGTCGACCGCGGTCGCGTCGCCGTAGCGCTTCGTGACCCGCTCGATCTCGATGGAGCCCGAGGCCCCATCGCGCTCGTCCACGGGGGAGGCGCTCCTCGCCTCGATCGCTGTCGTCACCTCAGGGCACCTCCGGTCCACTCACGCCGCGTCGCGTCCGGCCATTCAAGAACGTTGTTGCACACCTGTGCAATGGCGTGGGCGAGAACCGGACGGAACATCGTGCCGGACCTGTGCGCCTGACAGATCGTCCGGACGTTCGTCACCGGAGCGAAACAGTGCGAGTCGTTTCGTCATGCGGGCGAAACGCGCGCGGCCGGGGCTGCGCCTCGGAGCCGAGGCGCGGGGCTCAGGCGAAGGCGAACAGCGGAGGGAAGGCGATCACGACGAACGCGGCCCACGCCGCGTACACCGGCAGGTAGGCCGTCTGCCAGTGCTCGACCCGGGAGAAGCGGAGCCGCCCCCGCAGGAAGCCGAGTTGCAGCCACGCCGCCCACGCGAGGTTCGCGAGGAGGATGACGTTCAGGCCGAGTGACGCGGTCTTGTTCGCGCTGAAGCCGAACTCGCCGATCCGGGCGAGCATCGCCACGAGCACGACGACGTCGACGGCGAGCGCCGCGCCGAGCATGACGAGCTGGAGTCGGTCGAACCACCCGGCGGGGGCGAGCGGATCACGCGCCGAGTACGAGTAGACGAGCAGTCCGAGCACCACGACCAGCACCAGGTCGAACGCGATGAGCAGGTCGCGGTCCGCCTCGACGAGGTTCCACTGGATCATCGCCGCGGCGATGAGCACCAGCATCATGAGCGTGACGAGCGGCGTGAACACCCGGGTGAGCACCGGCGCGATGTTCTCGATGACCTGCTGCTTCGCCTCCACGAGCCACGCGGCCACGAGCACGGCGCCCGCGGCCCCGCACGGCAGCACCCATGCGGCGACGACGGGCAACGCGTCGAGCCCGATCGCGGCGAACACGCCGACGGTGAGCATCGAGAGCGCGCCGCCGACGAGCGCGATGAGCACGTAGTAGACGGCCCACTCGCCGCTGAAGCGGACGAAGTCCATGCGTGCGGCGTCGCTGCGCCACCGCCCGCCCGTGTACGCGACGCCGGTCGCGAACCACAGCGCCACGGCGGCGTGCGTCGCGGCCAGCACCTCCGTCATCGCCGGCTGCCCCGCGACGTCGGCGGCGAACGGGTAGCCGTCGAGTACCAGCGCGGCGACGGCGAAGGCGCCGGCGACCGCGGCGATCGCGCCGACCGGCGGGCGGTGTCGCCAGGCGAACCAGGCGGCGAGGAACGGCAGGACGAGGATCGCGGCATTGCGAAGGAGGAAGTCCGGCCCGGCGCCGAGCAGGTCGGCCGCCTTGACCGCGAGGCCCGCGCCGACGCCGAGGCCGATCGCGACGGCGAGCCCGTTCGCCCGGCGGGCGAGGGTGATCGGGCGGCCCGAGCCATCCGTCGCCGGTCCGTCCGCGCCCGGTGACCCGTCGAGCACGAGCTGCTTCCAGAGCCGCTCGGAATGCGCTCGCGCGTACTCGCGGGAGAGGTCGTCCACGGCGCCGAGCCGCTTCACGGCGACGAGGAACGCCTCGTCGTCGTGCAGTCCGGCGGTGCGCAGGGCGTCGACGCGGTCGAGCAGGTGGCCCTCGAGTTCGTCGACGTCCTGCTCGCTGAGCGATCGTCGCCCGGCGACCCAGTCGCGCCACGAGGCGACCAGGTCGGCGAGTGCGGGGCGTTCGTCGAGCGGCATCTCACGCACCTCCGAGCGCCGCCCGCGGCGCGCCCGGGCCGTCGGGCCACACCTTGGCGAGCACGTCGCCGACGACGTCCCACTGCCGTCGCTGCTCCGTGAGCGCGGCCGCGCCCTGGGTGCTCAGCCGGTAGTGCTTGCGCCGGCGCCCGGTCGGGGAGTCGCGCCATTCGGACTCGACGTGCCCGAGCCGCTCGAGCCGGTGCAGGAGGGGGTAGAGCATGCCGTCGCTCCACTCGAGCCGACCGCCGGAGAGCTCCGCGATCCGCTGCAGGATCGCGTATCCGTAGGACTCGCCCTCGGCGAGGATCCCGAGCACGACCGGCGTGGCCGAGGCGGCCACGAGGTCCTTCCCGATGCGCATGCGTGCCTCCGTCCGCGGCCCGTTCGGACCGAATGCCTGACAGTGCTATGTACCTTGCAGCACAAGGTATCACTGCGGGCGCACGGAAGCGACCGCGTCCGGCGTCAGGCGTCAGGCGTCAGGCGTCCGCGCGCCCGTCCTGCCCCGTCTCGGGATGAGCCGCCTCCGGATCCCCGGCGATCCCGCCGCCGGGATCAGCGGCATCGCCGGGCGCGGCCTCGCGGGACGAGTCCCCCCGGCGAGCCGCGGCCTCGTCCGCCGCGCGAGCGTCCTCGAGCGCGAAGAGGGTGCGCATCCCGGCCGTCGTGACCCCGAACCCGATCGCGATCCCGGCCACGACGAGCAGGACCCATCGCGGATCCTCCTGCGTCGCCAGCACCACGCCGACCACCGCCACGGCCGTGCCGACCACCGGCCCGCCGACGAACATGGCGACTCCGCGCACGCCCGTGCGCGATCGCCGGCGCTCGCGCCGGAGCGCCTCGCGGGTGTCGCCGTCGTCGTGCGTCACGCCTCCATTCTGCGCGCCGCGGCGCCCGCCGCGCGCGCGGCCCGCGGTTGTTCCGGCACGCAGAACTTTCGCGGAAGTTCACCCCCCGGAACGTCCGGTGAGGGGTGCGAACGCCCCGCAGCATTGAACCCACAGACCCCCGGACGGGCCGTCGCAGACGAACCGGACGGACCACGAGACATCCGCACCGCTGCACCGAAGGAGCACCACGATGAGCACCCAGAACCGCCCCGGCGACCAGACGCAGACCGCCGCCGAGCTCCAGCTCGAGTGGGACGCCGACCCCCGCTGGGAGGGCGTCAAGCGCGACTACACCGCCGAGGACGTCATCGCCCTGCGCGGCCCGGTCCGCGAGGAGCGCACGCTCGCCCGCCGCGGCGCCGAGAAGCTGTGGGAGAACATCCAGAAGAACACCGGCACCGCGTTCGAGCGCATGGAGGACCCGGAGTGGTCGGCCGCGCTCGGCGCCCTGACCGGCAACCAGGCGGTGCAGCAGGTGCGCGCCGGCCTCAAGGCCATCTACCTCTCGGGGTGGCAGGTCGCGGCCGACGCCAACCTCGCCGGCCAGACCTACCCCGACCAGTCGCTCTACCCGGCCAACTCGGTGCCGGCCGTCGTGCGCCGCATCAACAACGCGCTCCTGCGTGCCGGCCAGGTCGAGCAGGGCACCGACGACCGCGACTGGATGGCGCCGATCGTCGCCGACGCCGAGGCCGGCTTCGGCGGACCGCTGAACGCCTACGAGCTCATGCACCAGATGATCGAGGCCGGCGCCGCGGGCGTGCACTGGGAGGACCAGCTCGCCAGCGAGAAGAAGTGCGGCCACATGGGCGGCAAGGTGCTCGTTCCGACCGGCCAGCACATCCGCACGATCAACGCGGCCCGCATGGCGGCGGACGTCGCCGGCGTGCCCTCGATCATCATCGCCCGCACCGACGCGCTCGCCGCGACGCTGCTGACGAGCGACCACGACGAGCGGGACCAGCCGTTCACCACCGGCGAGCGCACCGCCGAGGGCTTCTACCACGTGCAGAACGGCATCGAGCCGGTCATCGCGCGCGGCCTCGCGTACGCCGAGTACGCCGACCTGCTCTGGGTCGAGTCGGCCGAGCCCGACCTCGAGCTCGCCCGCCGGTTCGCCGAGGCCGTGCACGCGAAGTTCCCTGGCAAGCGCCTCTCGTACAACTGCTCGCCGAGCTTCAACTGGAAGCGCCACCTCGACGACGACCAGATCGCGAAGTTCCAGCGCGAGCTCGCGGCGATGGGCTACGCGTTCCAGTTCATCACGCTGGCGGGCTTCCACTCCCTGAACCACGGCATGTTCACGCTCGCCAAGGACTACAACGAGCGCGCCATGTCCGCGTACGTCGAGCTGCAGGAGGCCGAGTTCGCCTCCGAGGCCGACGGCTACACCGCCACGCGCCACCAGCGCGAGGTCGGCACCGGCTACTTCGACCAGATCGCCACGGCGCTGAACCCCAACAGCGCCACCCTCGCCCTCGTCGGATCGACCGAGGAAGAGCAGTTCCAGCACTGACCAACGACCCGTCGGTCGGGTGAGCCCGCGCGGCCGCCCGACCGGCGGGACCGGAAGGAGAAGCCATCATGAGCATGACCATCGAGCGCACCCGCACCGCGCCGCAGCCCACCCGCGAGCGTCCGACGCCGGAGCCCAAGCCGGCCACGGGCAGCTTCCAGACCGTCCAGCCGCACCTCGAGGTCACCGCACCGCTCGGCGAGCGCTACGGCGAGATCCTCACCCCCGAGGCCCTCGACTTCCTCGCGCAGCTGCACGACCGGTTCGCCCACACCCGCCACGAGCTGCTCGCCGTGCGCCTCCAGACGCGCGTCGACGCCGCCAACGGCCGTGACCCGAGGTTCCTCCCCGAGACGGAGTGGATCCGCAACGACGACACCTGGCGGGTCGCCGGGGCCGGCCCGGGCCTCGAGGACCGCCGCGTCGAGATCACCGGCCCGACCGACCGGAAGATGGCGATCAACGCGCTGAACTCCGGCGCGAAGGTGTGGCTCGCCGACCACGAGGACGCCACGAGCCCGACCTGGGCCAACGTCGTCGAGGGCCAGCTGTCGCTGTTCGACTTCCTGCGCGGCGACCTCGAGTACACCAGCCCCGAGGGCAAGGAGTACCGAGTCACCGCCTCGGAGACGCCGACGATCGTCTTCCGCCCGCGCGGATGGCACCTGGTCGAGAAGCACCTGAAGTTCCACGACCGCGCCGGCCGGGCCATGCACGCCTCGGGCTCGCTCGTCGACTTCGGCCTGTACTTCCTCCACAACGCGAAGGCCCTCATCGACGGCGGTCGCGGCCCGTACTTCTACCTCCCGAAGCTCGAATCGCACCGCGAGGCGAAGCTCTGGAACGACATCTTCACCTTCGCCGAGGAGTACGTCGGCATCCCGCACGGCACGATCCGGGCGACGGTGCTGATCGAGACCATCCAGGCCGCGTTCCAGATGGACGAGATCCTCTACGAGCTGCGCGACCACTGCGCGGGACTGAACGCCGGACGCTGGGACTACATCTTCTCGATCGTGAAGACGTTCCGCTCGCGCGGCCGCCGCTGGGTCATGCCCGACCGCAAGCAGATCACGATGACGGTCCCGTTCATGCGGGCCTACACCGAGCTGCTCGTGCAGACCTGCCACAAGCGGGGCGCGCACGCGATCGGCGGCATGAGCGCGTTCATCCCGAACCGCCGCGACCCCGAGGTGACCGAGCGCGCGCTCGCCGCGGTCAGCGCCGACAAGCGCCGCGAGGCCGGCGACGGGTTCGACGGCACCTGGGTCGCGCACCCCGACCTGATCCCGACCGCCCGCGCCGAGTTCGACGCGGTGCTCGGCGACCGGCCGAACCAGGTCGACCGGCTCCGCGACGACGTCGAGGTCACGGCGGCGCAGCTGCTCGACATCCCGTCGGGCGGTGGCGAGGTCACCGAGGCCGGCGTGTACGACAACGTCTCGATCTGCATCCGGTACATCGAGTCGTGGCTCCGAGGGACCGGCGCCGCGGCGATCGAGAACCTGATGGAGGACGCCGCGACGGCCGAGATCTCGCGGTCGCAGGTGTGGCAGTGGCTGCACGACAACACGGTGACCGCCGAGGGCACTCGGATCGACCAGACGTCGATCGTGCGGATCATGGCGGCCGCCGTGGCCGACCTGCCGCGCTTCGAGGGCGACCGGTTCGACGACGCGATCTCGGTGTTCCGGTCCGTCGCGCTCGAGCCCGAGTTCCCGACGTTCCTCACCGTCGGGGCGTACGCCCGGTTCATGTAGGCCGGGCCGCGCGGGAGCGCAGGCGAGCGGATGTCGCGGATGGGAAGCCCGCGGCATCCGCTTCGTCGTGCCCGCCCGCGCGCTCAGCGGAGCGGGACCGGGACGTCGACGCCGCCCTCCGGCGTGACGCGCGCGTTCATCTTCAGCAGCGTCGGCGCCGGCACGAAGCCGCCCGCGAAGAGCGCCTCGCCCTGGCGGAACCACGGCGAGCGCGCGATGAGGCCGGTCGGCGCGTAGCCGAAGTAGGTCGCGAGCCCCTCGAGGTCGATGGGCGAGGACATCTTCATGAGGGCGAGGTTGTCGCACTGCGAGATGATCCCCGGATGCACCTTCGAGGGCCGCTGCGTCGACAGCAGCAGCCACAGGCCGAACTTCCGGCCCTCGGCGGCGATCTGCACGAGCCGCTCCCGCACGGCGACCGCCACGGGCGAGTCGAGCTGCGGCGAGCACAGGTTGTGCGCCTCGTCGATCACGAGCAGCACCGGCCGGCGCTCCTCACGGCGCGCCCAGAGCTCGTCGAGCACGGCGAGCGCGACGACGAGCTGCTGCTCGGGCGTCGAGAAGCCGCCGAGGTCGAGCACCGCGGCATCCGGCCGCTCGTCGATGACGTCGGTGGCGGCGCGCTCGCTGCCCGCCCAGACCTCCCACTCCATGAGCCCGAGGTTCTCGATCCGCAGCGCGAGCTCGCGGTGCGCCGGGTCGGTCGACGAGCGCAGCGTCGGCAGGACCGATCCGAGGTCGTTCGTATCGAGCACGTCGCGCAGGTGCACGATGGCGTTGTACTCGAGGCGGTCGACGACGGGGTCGAGTTGCAGCACGGCGGCCTTGGACGCCATCGGCAGGTCGACGAACCGCGCCCGCAGGCGCTCGGCGCCCTCGGTGCTCGGTCGCAGCACCCGGATGTCGCGCTCGCGCAGCGCGTCGGCGGTCGGCCCGCCCGCGCCGGGCGCGAGTTCGCCGAGCCGGACGAAGTCGGAGTTCGGATCGAACACGACGACCGGCAGCGCGGTGTGCGCGATGACCTGCTCGAGCACGACGCCGAGCGCGTAGGTCTTGCCCGAGCCGCTCTGCCCGCACCAGAACGTGTGCCGGTTGAAGCGATGGGGGAGCAGGCGTGCGGGTCCGCCGGGCGGGGTCAGGTCGGTGCCGACCTCGAGCGCGGCCCCCGTTGCCGCGTGCAGCAGGTCGACGGCGGACGGGTCGACCGCGGCCACGGCGGCCTCGGCGAACGCATCGCTCGTGCGGACGTCGAGGCCCCCGTCGCCCACGGTGCCGAGCAGCCGACCGCGGAGGCTCCCGCGTTCCTCGTCGTGCTGCTCGATGAGGCCGAGCTGCCGATGCTCCCCGTCGTCGACCACCACGAGCGCCCCGACCACGAAGCCCTCGGCGGGCCCGGTGATGCGGAACGAGCGGCCGTCGTCGGATCGGGCGGTGGCGCGGGCACGGCTGGCGTCCATGCCGCGATCCTGCCATCGGGGCGGCGCGGGCGGGAGGGGCCCGCGTGCACGACGCTCGCTGGGATCGATGGACCGGATCGCGTGTCGGGCGGTAGCGTCGGGCCTGTGACCGTGACGATCCGGCCCGCGACGCGCGACGACGGCGAGGCCCTGGCGCGCCTGGCCGCCGTGACGTTCCCGCTCGCGTGCCCGCCGTCGACGACGTCGGACTCGATCGCGTGGTTCCTCGCCGAGCAGCTCTCGGAGGTCCGCTTCGCCGAGTATCTCGCCGATCCGGGGCGGACGCTGTTCGTCGCGGAGCCCGACCACGGCAGCGGCGCGGGCATCGCGTTCGCCGGTTCGGAGGAGGTCGCCGCCACGGGCGGCCTCGTCGCCTGGTCGATGCTCGTCGAGACAGAGGGCGGCGTGCCGGCCGACGCGGATGCCGCGGCGAGCGTGACCACGCGACCGGCGATCGAGCTGAGCAAGCTCTACGTGCACCCCGTGGCGCACGGCGCCGGCATCGCCGGCACGCTGATGACGGCGACGCTCGAGGCGGCGGCCGGCACGGGCGCCGCGGTCGCGTGGCTCGGCGTGAACCAGGAGAACGCGCGTGCCATCCGCTTCTACGAGAAGCAGGGGTTCGAGATCGTCGGCACGAAGCGGTTCCGCGTCGGCGACCGCCTCGAGCACGACTACGTGCTCGAGCGCGCGCTGCGCTGACGCGGGCGGCCACGCGCGGCGCCTACTTCGATGCGTTGACCTTCTCGTACGCCGCGAGCGCGGCGGCGCGCGTCTCCTTGAGGTCGACGATCGGTTCCGGGTAGTCGTCGTCGTCGAGGTCGGGCAGCCAGCGCCCGACGTACTCGCCGTCGGGGTCGAACTTCTCCCGTTGCAGCTCGGGGTTGAAGACGCGGAAGTAGGGCGCCGCGTCGGCGCCGGAGCCGGCGACCCACTGCCAGCCGAACGGGTTCGAGGCGGCGTCGGCGTCGACGAGGGTGTCCCAGAACCACTGCTCGCCGCGGCGCC
This sequence comes from Agromyces litoreus, assembly GCF_040496015.1. Taxonomy (NCBI): domain Bacteria; kingdom Bacillati; phylum Actinomycetota; class Actinomycetes; order Micrococcales; family Microbacteriaceae; genus Agromyces; species Agromyces litoreus. The sequence continues at coordinate 33,342 of NZ_JBEPKA010000022.1, read as the reverse complement.
AGTCGATGAGCAGGTTCTTGGTGAGGAACGACGCGGTGATCATGCGGGCGCGGTTGTGCATCGAGCCGGTGCGCCAGAGCTCGCGCATCGCGGCGTCGACGACGGGCACGCCGGTCCTGCCGCGCTCCCAGGCGGTCAGCGCGCTGGGGTGCAGCCGCGGCCACGGGAACGCGTCGAACTCGCTGCGCCAGTTCTCGGTCGCGAGGTCGGGGAAGTGGAACAGCACGTGGTAGGCGAACTCGCGCCAGCCGACCTCGGAGAGGAACTTGCGGGCGCCCTCGGTGCCCGGGGCGCGCTCGCGGGTGGCGTGCCAGATGGCGTGCGGGCTGATCTCGCCCCAGCGCAGGTGGGGCGAGAGCCGGCTCGTCGCCTGCCGGTCGAGGCGGTCGCGGCCCGTCGAGTAGCGCGCGAGGTCGCCGTCGAGGAACGCGCGCAGCCGCCGATGGGCGGCGCGTTCGCCCGGCTCCCACGCCTCGCGCAGGCCGGCCGCCCAGTCGGGGTGCGTGGGCAGGAGCTCCCAGTCGCCGAGGTCGTCGCCCGCCGGCCCGCCACGACCGTCGGGGCCGCCGTAGCCGTCGAGTTCGCGCGGCGCCGGCAGCGGGTGCCGTGGCTCGTCGGCCGCGAGGCACGCCTTCCAGAACGGGGTGAAGACCGAGAACGGAGTGTCGGATCCCGTCCGGATCGTCCACGGTTCGAAGAGCAGCGAACCGCCGAAGCTGCGGACCTCGAGCCCGTCGTCGCCGAGCTCGGACTTCAGCCCGGCGTCGAGCTCGCGTTCGGCGCCGCCGTATCGCCGGTTCCAGAACACGGCACCGGCTCCGGCGTCGTCGACGACCGAGCGGATGGCGCGGTGCGCCGGTCCGCGCCGGAGCACGAGGCGCACCCCGCGCTCGCGCAGGTCGTCGGCGAGCGCGGCGAGCGAGTGGTGCAGCCACCACTTCGCGGCGCCGCCGAGCGGGCGGATGCCGGGCGACTCCTCGTCGAGCACGTACACCGCGACGATCGGTTCGCCGCGCTCGACGGCGGCGTGCAGCGCGGGGTGGTCGCCCACCCTGAGGTCGTCGCGGAACCAGACGACGGACGGCGAGGCGGTCATCCTCCGACGCTAGCCCGTGCCTCCGTCGAGGCTGCTGGGGGTTGACTGCGGATCGGATCCGCGCCGGCTGAACGAGCCGGCGTCAGGCCGGGTCGTCGGCGACGCGCAGCACCAGCTTGCCGCGCACGTGGCCCTCGCCGAGCCGGTCGTGCGCCGCCTCGCCGTCGGCGAGCGGGTACACGCCGTCGACGTGCACGCGGATCGCGCCGTCGTCGATGAGCCGAGAGATCACGGAGAGGATGCGGGCGTCGGGCGACATCACGAAGCCGGTGGCGCGGATGCCGCGGGCCGCCGCCTCCTCGGCCATCGTCGGCCACGACTTCGTCGGCACGTTCACGACGAGGCCGCCGCGGCGGAGCACGTCGAGCGAGCGCGTGCCGGTGTCGTCGATCACGTTGCCGATGAGGTCGATGACGACGTCCTGCTCGCCGGCGACGTCCTCGAACCGCTCCGACGTGTGGTCGATCACGTGCTGCGCACCCAGGGATCGCAGGAACTCCGCGTTGCGCGGCGACCCGGTCGCCGTCACGTGGGCGCCGAAGTAGCGGGCGAGCTGCACGGCGAAGTGGCCCACGCCGCCCGCGCCCGCGTGGATGAGCATGCGCTGGCCGTCGTGCGTGCGGGCGACGTCCACGACGGCGCCCCAGGCGGTCAGCGCCGCGCACGGCACCGCGGCCGCCTCGACGAACGTCGTCGCGGCCGGCATCGGCGCGAGCGACATCGACGGCACGCTCACGAGTTCCGCGTAGGTGCCGGCCATGCGCGGCACCCGGCCCACGCCGTACACGCGATCGCCGGGCCGGAGCGGATGCGCGGCGTACGGCACCTCCTCGACCACGCCCGCGACGTCGAGTCCGAGGATCGCCGGGTAGGTCGTGATGGCCGCCGAGACGCCGCGGCCGAGCTTCGTCTTCCGGTCGATCGGGTTCACGCCCGCCGCGACGACGCGCACGAGCACCTCGTCCTGGACGCGGAGGGGCGCCGGTACCTCCGCGAGTCGGAACCGGGCGTCCTCGCCCGTCTCGTCGACCACCAGCGCCTGCATCGCATCCCCCGTCGGCTCGGCTCCCGTCCGACCATTCTGGGGCAGTGCCGCTGATCAGGCGAGGGGGCCCGGCCGGTAGAACGAGCGGTCGGGCGGTGCGGCGACCACGGGCTCCGCAGCGCCGGGCTGGGGGCGGATCGCCTCGAGCAGCAGGCCCGCCAGGTGCACCAGGCGGGCGATCTGGTCCTCGTCGCGGTCGATCCACCGGCACTGGGGGTCGCCGACGGGCACGAACCCGTCGTGCTGCTCCCACACGACGAGCGTGCGCTCGGCCCCGAGGACGTACTGCTGCCACCACACCTGGCGGAGGTAGCCCCGGGGGATGCCGCGCCAGGGCTTCGACGTCGTCTTGATCTCGCACAGCTCGAGCGCGCCGTCGGCACGGACCGCGAGCCCGTCCGGCGTCGCGAGGTGGCGGCGGTCGGAGGCGGCGTGGAACAGCAGCGTCGACGGGTCGATGCCGTGCTCGCGGCGCACCCACCTCGCGATCACCGGCTCGCGTTCGCGCCCGTGGTCGGTGTACCGGCTGCCGCCGAAGCCGCGGCTCCGGCCGCCGTACAGCTTCTCGCTCGCGGCGGCCCGGACCGACGACGCGGAGGCGAGCTTCGCGGCGTCCGTCGCCGTGACGCCGCGAGCGCGCGCCTTCAGCCACGCCACGCGGTCGCCGGAGTCGGCGACGATGCGCGTCTCGTGCGGCAGCGCCGGCTGCCGCAGGGCCGACGCCACCCGCGGTGCGACCGACTCGAGGTCGAACAGCGCGAAGGGGGTGTCGGTCACCCGACCACGGTACCCCGGGCCACCCGCGATCGCGGGGCGTCGCGGACGCGCGGCGCGACCCTCGTGAACATCGCCGACGCACCGTCCGGTCGCCGCGCCCACCCCTACGATCGATCCATGCCGTCCGGACCGAGCACCGCCCGTCATCGTCCGCGCCCCGCCTCCGGGTCGCCCCGATCCGCGCGTCCCGCGGACCGGCCCGAGCGCGACCTCTCCCGGCCGCTGCCCGCGGGGCTGAGCTGGGGCGTGCTCGCCGTGTTCGGGTCGGCGATCGCGGTCGGCGCGGTGACCGGGGCGGTGCCGTGGTGGCTCGCCGCGTGGTTCGGCATCGCGAGCGTCGTCGGGTTCGTCGCGTACGCGATCGACAAGGCGGCGGCCCGACGTGCGGCGCCGCGCGTCCCCGAGCGCACGCTTCACCTGGTGGACGTCGCGGGCGGATGGCCCGGTGCGCTCGTCGCGCAGCAGCTGTTCCGCCACAAGACCCGCAAGCGCAGCTTCCGGCGCGTCTTCTGGGCCACCGTCGCGGTGAACCTCCTCATCGCTGCCGCCCTCGTCGCACTGCCGTTCCTGCAGTCCGGCTGATGGCGGATGCCGCGGGGGAGGGGGTCCTGCGGCATCCGCCGGCCGTCCGGCTACACCCGCTCGGTCACCGTCCCGTGCGTGAGGTGCAGCCGCCGCTCGGCGCGCTTCGCGACCGCCGAGTCGTGCGTGACGATCACGAGCGTGAGCCCGCGGTCGCGGTGCAGCCCGGCGAGGAGGTCCATGATCTCGTCGCGGGTCTGCTCGTCGAGGTTGCCCGTGGGCTCGTCGGCCAGCAGCACGTCGGGCTCCTTCACGAGCGCCCGGGCGATCGCCACGCGCTGCTGCTGCCCGCCCGACAGCTCACTCGGCACGTGGTGGGCGCGTTCGCCGAGGCCGACCGATTCGAGGGCGGCGGTCGCCCGCCGCCGTCGCTCGTCGCCGGAGACGCCGAGGGGCTCGAGCGCGGTCTCCACGTTCTCCTGCGCGGTGAGCGTGGGGATGAGGTTGAAGCCCTGGAACACGAACCCGATCTCGGCGGCGCGGATGCGGCCGAGCTTCGCGTCGGGCATGCCCGACAGGTCGGACTCGCCGAGCGCGACCTGCCCGGAGCTCGGGCGATCGAGGGCGCCGAGCAGCTGGAGCAGCGTCGACTTGCCGCCGCCGGTCGGCCCCTGGATCGCGACGAGCTGGCCCGTCGGGATCTCGAGGCTGACGTCCGTCAGCGCGTGGATGGTGCGTTCCTTCTGGCGGTACGTCTTCGAGACGTTCTCGAGGGTGTACATGGTTCCTTCTTCCGGTCGTTCGGGGTGGATGGGCGCGGGCCCGGTCAGCCCACGCTGCGCAGCGCCTCGGCGGGCCGGAGGCGGCTGGCGCGCCATCCGCCGATCGCACCGGCGAGCAGGCCCCCGACCACGGCGAGCCCGACCGCGAGCGCGACCACGGTCCAGGTGACCGGGGCGCCCAGGGCGACCTCGGTGGTCTGCTGCAGGCCGGCGAGCGGGCCCCCGGCGCCGCCGACGCCGCCGGCCCGCCCGCCCGCGGCGGCGCCCTCGGCGGCCAGCGGGATCGAGGTGGCGGCGAGGCTCGGCGAGATCGCGTTCACGATGCCGATGCCGACGAAGCCCAGCGCGAGGCCTGCGACGCCGCCGATGAGGCCCTGCACGAGCGACTCGCCCGCGACCTGGCCGACGACCCGCGTGTTCGACCATCCGATCGCCTTCAGCGTGCCGAACTCGCGCGTCCGGCGCGTCACGCCCTGGATGGTGAAGAGGATGGCGATGAGGAACGCGGCGGCGAGCACCGCGACCGACAGCCACAGGCCGAGGCTCGAGATGAGCGAGCTCGCGCTGCCGAGGGAACCCGACACGCTCGCCGCGAGGTCCTCCTGCGAGCTCACGGTCTGGTCGGGCAGGGCCGCCTCGAGGTCGGCCTTCACCGCGGGGATGTCGGCGGCCGACGCCGCCTGCACCGAGATGTCGGTGACCTGGCCCTCGGCGCCGGAGAGCTCCTGCGCGACGTCGAGCGGGATGTAGGCGTCGGAGGCGGTGGAGGCGTCCGCCGAGGTCGAGCCGACCGTGCCGACCACCTCGAACTCGGAACCGCCGAGCTCGATCACGTCGCCCACGGCGATGCCCTCGGTCGTGGCGTAGGCGGCGTCGAGCACCGCGACCTGCGTGCCGGCGTCCGCGGCATCGAGGCCGCGACCGTCGGCGAGCTCCACGGCGCTGAGGGGTCCGATGGCGGTGGCGGCGGGGTCGATGCCCGTGACCGTCGTGCTCGAGACGTCGAACGCGCCGCCGCCGAAGCCGCCCGCGCCGCCGGCGGCGCCCGCGCCGCCCTCGCCGGGTGCGGCGGCCGTGCCGTCGCCGGCGGCCTGGTCGCCGGCGGGGCGCTCGGGCAGCTCGCCGTCGAAGCTGATGTCGGTGAGGCTGAGCGTCGCGGAGGCCGCGGCGACCCCGTCGATCGACTCGACCGTGTCGAGCTTCGCGGCGTCGAAGGTGGCGGATCCGCGCTCGGTGACGAGCCGCGAGGTGCTGAGGGCGGTGCCGTCGTCGGTGGACTCGCCGTCCTCCGAGCCGAACTCGAAGCGCACGCCCGGGCCCTCGCCGGAGCCGGGTTCGGGCGGGGCGGCCGCCTCCGACACGGTCAGGTCGGTGCCCACGCCGTAGACGGACTCGAGCACGGCGGCCTGCGCGTCGCGCACGCCCGCCGAGACGCTGTTCACGATCATGACGAGCGCGATCGCGAGCGCCATCCCGACCGCGACGATCGCGGTCTGCCGTCGGCGCCCGGCGAGCTCGCGCCGGAGGTAGGTGAAGAACATGGGGTCCCCATCGGGTCGTTCGCGGCCCACGGCGGTCGCGGGCTCGTCGAGGACGCTATGGACGCGGGCTGTGCCGCTCCGATGGCCGGCCTATGGATCGTCCATGAGGCGGATGCCGTCATTGCCGGGTCACAGCCCGCACTCGCGGGGGTCATAGGAACCCCACAGGTCGGCGCGCATACTCGGAGGCATGAGCATCGAGACCGGCACCGCGCATCGACCCCATGTGGCGAAGGCGGACGGCACCCCCGTGCGCGTGCTCGTCGTCGACGACGAGCACTCCCTCACCGACCTGCTGAAGATGGCGCTGCGCTACGAGGGCTGGGAGGTGCGCACCGCCGCCGACGGGCTGGGCGCCGTGCGGATCGCGCGCGAGTTCCGGCCCGACGCGATCGTGCTCGACATCATGCTCCCCGACATCGACGGACTCGAGGTGCTCCAGCGCGTGCGCGCCGACGGGACCGAGACGCCCGTGCTCTTCCTCACCGCGAAGGACTCGCTCGACGACCGCATCGCGGGCCTGACCGCCGGCGGCGACGACTACGTGACCAAGCCGTTCAGCCTCGAGGAGGTCGTGGCGCGGCTGCGCGGGCTCATCCGCCGCTCGACGCTCACGCTCGCGCAGGCGAAGGACCCGGTGCTGCGCGTCGGCGACCTCTCGCTCGACGAGGACTCGTACGAGGTCGCGCGCGCCGGCGCCCCCATCGAGCTCACCGCGACCGAGTTCGAGCTGCTCCGGTTCCTCATGCGCAACCCGCGGCGCGTGCTCTCGAAGGCGCAGATCCTCGACCGCGTCTGGAACTACGACTTCGGCGGGAAGGAGTCGGTCGTCGAGCTGTACATCTCGTACCTCCGCAAGAAGGTCGACGCGGGTCGCGACCCGATGATCCACACCGTGCGCGGTGCGGGCTACATGCTCAAGGCGGCCGGATGACGCATCCCGGCACCCCCGGCTACGCGGCGGCCGCCCGGCGTGCCGCCACGGAGCGCGCCCACCCGCCGGCGGACCCGACGGCCGACCAGCCGGAGCCCCCCGCCGCGACGGTGCCCGCTCGCCCGCATCGTCGGCCGGCGCCGCAGACGCTCCGGCGCCGACTGCTCGTCGTCATCGCCGCCCTCGTCGTGCTCGTCAGCGCGATCGTGGGACTCGTGAGCGTCGCAGCGCTGCACAACCAGCTCCTCGCCCGCCTCGACGCGCAGCTCGTCCAGGCGACGGACCGCGCCGCCCGCACCCTCGGCGACGAGCGCGACGAGCGCGAGGAGCCGGACGAGCGCGAGGACCGGGTGCCGCTCCCGCCGGAGGGCGCCGAGGCGCTGCTGCGCATCCCCGGGCAGCCCGTCGGGGCGATCGCCGCACTCGCGACGGACCGCGCGGTCGTGACGTTCGGCGCGATCGGCGAGGAGGGGGAGTTCATCGATCCGCCGCAGGCCGTGGCGCCGGTGCTCGCCTCCGTGCCGACCGATCGCACGCCGGTCACCATCGAGCTCGACGAGCTCGGCGAGTACCGGGCGATCGCCGCGCCCACCGACGGCGGGTACTCGTTCGTGGTCGCGTTCCCGCTCGCGGACGTGAACGCGACCACCGCGCAGCTCGCCATCACCGTCGCCGTCGTCGCGCTCGCCGGCCTCGCCGCGGCGCTGGCGCTCGGCGCGGTCATCGTCCGGCGCGCGCTCGTGCCCCTCGACCGCGTCACCGAGACCGCGACGCTCGTCTCCGAGCTCCCGCTCGCACGCGGCGACGTCGAACTGCCCGAGGAGGTGCCCGTCGACGACGAGCGCACCGAGGTGGGCCGGCTCGGCACGGCCTTCAATCGCATGCTCGGCCACGTGTCGTCCTCGCTGTCGGCCCGCGAGCGCTCGGAGCGCAAGGTGCGCCGGTTCGTCGCCGACGCGAGCCACGAGTTGCGGACCCCGCTCGCGTCCATCCGCGGCTACGCCGAGCTCACGCGGCTGCACGGCGGGGAGCTCCCGCCCGACGTGCTGCACGCGCTCGGGCGCATCGAGGCGGAGTCGCTGCGGATGACCGACCTCGTGGAGGACCTGCTGCTCCTGGCCCGACTGGACGAGGGCCGCGAGCTGCGGCACGACCCCGTCGACCTCACCCGGCTCGTGGTCGACGCGGTCGGCGACGCGCAGGTCGCGGCGCCCGGGCACGACTGGCGCGTCGAGGTGCCCGACGACGCGGTGACCGTCGAGGGCGACGCCAGTCGTCTCACCCAGGTCGTGGCGAACCTGCTCGCCAATGCGCGCACGCACACGCCCGACGGCACCGAGGTCGTGGTGCGCCTCGAGCGCGCCGACGGCGTGGGCGCGCAGCCGGGCCGCGTGCGGATCACGGTGGCCGACGACGGCCCCGGCATCGACGAGGGGCTGCGCACGACGCTGTTCGAGCGGTTCGCACGAGGCGACGCCTCGCGGTCCCGGCGGGCGGGCAGCACCGGGCTCGGGCTCGCGATCGTGAAGGCCGTGGTCGAGGCGCACCGCGGCACGGTCGACGTGCGCAGCGAGCCGGGGGCGACCGAGTTCGTCGTGGACCTGCCCGCGACCGCCTGACGGGTCGGCGTCAGGCCTCGGCGACCACGCGCAGCAGCTCGGCGAACCGGCGGAGGTCGTCGGCGGGGTGGTCCCGCAGCGCGGCACGCAGGCGCGACTGGTTCGCCTCGCGGACGGCGCGGATGCGCTCCTCGGCCTCGGCGGTCGCCGCGAGCAGCCGGAGCCGTCCGTCGCGTTCGTCGGGACGGCTCGTGACCAGGCCGATCTCCTCGAGCGCGCGCACTTGGCGGCTGACCACGCTCTTGTCCATGTCGAGGTGCTCGGCGAGCACGTGCGCGTTCGTCGGGCCGAGTCGCACGATCGCGCTGAGCAGCTTGTAGCCGGCCGGCTGCAGGTCGGGGTGGACCTGCTCGGCGGACTGCTTCCACACCGTGCGGATGCGGTTGAACATCACGCCGAACTGCTCTTCGACCAGCGCGATGGCCTCGTCGACGGCGGGATCGGCGGTCATGCCGTTCATGCTACTTGCGCGCCCCCGTCGCGGCGGCGTCGCGCTCGGCCGCCCGTGGCGCGTCGACGACGGCGATCGACGACGTGGCCGACGAGCCGACCTCGGCCTCGGCGAGGTCGATCGCGGCCCGCTCGGCCTCCTCCTCGAGCTGCTCGGCCGCGTTCCGGCGAGAGAGGGGCCGGTTCGGCAGCAACGCGATCGCGATCAGGCTCAGCACCGCGAGCGGGATCGCGATCAGGAACACGTCGGCGATGCCCTGGCCGTACGCGCCCTCGACGATCACGCGGATCGCGTCGGGCAGCTCGCCGACCTTCGGCACGCCGCCGCCGGCGAGGCCCTGGAGGGCGGCGACCTCCTCCGGCGAGGTCGGCGTGTACGAGGACAGCCCGTCGGTGACGCGCGTGGTGACCTGGGTGGCGAGCACGGAGCCCATGACCGTCACGCCGATGGTGCCCGCGATCGTGCGGAAGAAGTTCACGTTCGAGCTCGCGGCGCCGAGCTGGCTCGCCGGGGTGTCGTTCTGCACGACGAGCGTGAGGTTCTGCATGACCATGCCGAGCCCCGCGCCGAGGACGACCATGAACACCGAGACCCACAGGAAGTCGGTGTCGTAGCGCAGGGTCGACATGAGCGTGACGCCGACGACGATGAGCGCGGACCCGAGCAGCATCCAGCCCTTCCACCTGCCGAAGCGGCTGACGAGTGCGCCGATGCCGATCGACGCCCCCATCTGCCCGACGACCATCGGGATCGTCATGAGGCCCGACTCGGTCGGGGTCGCGCCGCGCGCGAGCTGGAAGTACTGCGCGAGGAAGACGCTCGTGGCGAACATCGCCACCCCGACGGCGATCGACGCGATCACGGCGAGCGTGAAGGTGCGGTTCGCGAAGAGGGTCATCGGCACGATCGGCTCCTCGACGAGGAACTCGGTGACGACGAACCCGACCAGCGCGACCGCGGCGACCCCGATCACCACGTAGCTGGTGACCGAGTCCCAGGCGAACTGGCTGCCGCCGAGCGAGACCCAGACGAGCAGCAGCGAGACGCCGACGGCGAGCAGCGCCGCACCGACGTAGTCGATGCGCACCCGTTCGCGGGTCGCCTTCGGCAGGTGGAGGGTGCGCTGGATCAGGATGAGCGCCGCGACGGCGAAGGGGATGCCGAGGAAGAAGTTGGCGCGCCATCCGAAGGCGTCGGTGACGACGCCGCCGAGCAGCGGCCCGCCGATGGTGGCGAGCGCCATGACGCCGCCGACGATGCCCATGTACCTGCCGCGCTCGCGCGGCGAGATGATCAGCGCGACCGCGACCATCACGAGCGACATGAGGCCGCCGGCGCCGACGCCCTGCACGACGCGGACGGCGATGAGCATGGTCGTGTCCTGGGCGAAGCCGGCGATCGCGGTGCCGACCACGAAGATGCCGAGCGCGAGCTGGAGGAGCACCTTGCGGTCGACGAGGTCGGCGAGCTTGCCCCAGATCGGGGTCGTGACGGCCGTCGCGAGCAGGCTCGCGGTGATGACCCACGTGTAGGCGGCCTGGTCGCCGCCGAGGTCGGCGATGATGCGGGGCATCGAGGTCGAGACGACCGTGCCGGAGAGCACGGCGACGAACATGCCCATGACGAGGCCCGACAGGGCCGTGAGCACCTCGCGGTGCGAGCGGGTCGCCGGCGGCGCGTCGGCGGTGGTGGGTGATGCGGTCATGGAGCCCCTGTCCAATAGTTGATGACGGTCAACCATACGAAGATCGTTGCATTATGTCAACTATCGACCACGGTCAACTATTCCCGCCCCCGAAGCGTTTCTCAGCAGGACGCGATTTGGCGGCGGATGCGCCATCCGGTACGCTGGTCCGAGCCGAAGACCGCTGGTCGTCGTGCGCGCAGGTCGAGAGACCGGTTCGTGCGACCGAAGCTCTGCGAATGCAGGGGCCCGCGCAGGTGTGACGAAGACTTTCCCGATGATCGGGTCCGAGCTCCGCGCGTCTGCGCCGGAGCTCTTTTTCATTCCCACACGTTTCCAGCGGCTCCGAGGCCGTGCATCGCCACCGCGGTGCACGTTGAAGACACAAGGAGTGGCCATGGCGAACAAGGAAGCCGCGGTTGCCGAGCTCACCGAGAAGTTCGAGAGCTCGACCGCCGTTCTGCTGACCGAATACCGCGGCCTCACTGTTGCCCAGCTCAAGGAGCTGCGCAAGTCCATCAGTGGGGACGCGAGCTACGCCGTGGTGAAGAACACGCTGACCAAGATCGCGGCGAACAACGCCGGGATCACCGCGTTCGACGACCAGCTCGCTGGCCCGTCGGCCGTGGCCTTCGTGCACGGCGACCCCGTCGCCGTCGCGAAGTCGCTGCGTGACTTCGCCAAGGCGAACCCCCTCCTCGTGGTCAAGGGCGGCTATTTCGATGGCAAGCCCCTGACCGCCGAAGAGGTAGGCAAGCTCGCCGACCTCGAGTCCCGCGAAGTGCTCCTGGCGAAGCTCGCCGGTGCCTTCAAGGCCTCGCTGTTCGGAGCCGCATATCTGTTCAACGCGCCGCTGTCGAAGGCCGTCCGCACGGTCGACGCGCTGCGTGAGAAGCAGGAGTCCGCTGCGTAGGCGCGAGCCTCTCAAGCGGTGAGTTACCAGAAATCTAAGGAGAAGAATCATGGCGAAGCTGTCCACTGAGGAGCTGCTCGAGCAGTTCAAGGGCCTGACCCTCATCGAGCTCTCGGAGTTCGTCAAGGCGTTCGAGGAGACCTTCGAGGTCACCGCGGCCGCCCCCGTCGCCGTTGCCGGCCCGGCCGCCGCCGGCGGTGGCGCCGCTGCCGAGGAGGTCGAGGAGAAGGACTCGTTCGACGTCGTCCTCGAGGCCGCCGGCGACAAGAAGATCCAGGTCATCAAGGTCGTCCGCGAGCTCACCTCGCTCGGCCTCGGCGAGGCGAAGGCCGTCGTCGACGGTGCTCCGAAGGCCGTCCTCGAGGGCGCCAACAAGGAGACCGCCGACAAGGCGAAGGAGGCCCTCGAGGCCGCCGGCGCCACCGTCACCCTCAAGTAAGCCTGCGCGCTCGCTCGAGCGCCGCAGCATGAGGTGACCTGCGTCACCCAGCACACGGATGCCCCGTGCCGATCCACTCGGCACGGGGCATCCGTCGTTCCCGCTCCGCTCAGTCGTGCTCGCTCCGCACCACGAGTGCGGCGAGTCCCGCGTACGTGTTCGGCCCGGGCGCCCCGTCGATCGGTCCCGTGTACCCGCCCCGCTGGGCGATGCGCTGCAGGCCCCGCCACGTGTTCGCCCCGGGGACGCCGTCGATCGGACCCGAGTACCCGGCGCCGGCGAGGATGGCCTGGACCCCGCGCCACGAGTTCGTGCCCATGACGCCGTCGTACGGCCCGAAGTACCCGCCGATGCGCGCCATGGTCTGCAGCGCGCGGTAGGTGTCGGTGTCCGGGACGCCGTCGACCGGCATCACGTAGCTGAACGGCCCGAGCAGTCGCTGCACGCCCTTCCACGATTCGACGCCCATGGCGCCGTCGATCGGGCCGGTGTAGCCGTCGAGCGCCGCGAAGCGCTGGAGCGCCTTCCAGGTGTTCGTGCCCGGTGCGCCGTCGATCGGGCCGGTGTAGCCGTAGCCGGTGACCAGCTGCTGCAGCGCCCGCCACGTGTTCGGACCGGGAATGCCGTCGTTGGGGCCGTCGTACCCGCCGCCGCGGGCGATCCCCTGCAGCGTGAGGCCGTCGGCGTGCGTGATCGCGCCGCCGCGGGCGGCCGTCGTCTCCGTGGTCATCGTGCCCTCCTTCATCGATGGGCGGCGTTCGGTTCCCGATGGAGATCACCGGCGACCGGGTCGCCCGCTGGCGAAGCTACGAGCGAGTGCGTCGCGACTCGACCGGGCTGTCCCTGATCGCACCTCCCGGGGCGCCCGGAGCTCCGGCCCCGGATCACTCGGCGAGGACCGGCCGCAGCGTCGGTGCCGTCGTGCTGCCGCGCACCCTCAGCCGCGTCTCGAGCGGACGGTCGAAGTCGGGCAGGCCGTCGGGCGTCAGCGGATCGTCGTCGCTGGTCGGCTCGCCGAGCAGTCTCAGCACGGCGTCTACGGCGAGCCGCCCCTGGGCGCCGGGCCACTGCTCGATGGTCGTGAGGCCGAACAGCTCCGAATGCTCGTGGCCGTCGAACCCGATGATCGAGAGCGTGCCGGGCACGGAGATGCCGAGCCGTTCGGCGGCGCGCATGACCCCGAACGCGATCTCGTCGGAGGCGGCGAAGACCGCGGTCGGGCGGGTTCCGGGGTGCCCGAGCAGCTGCAGCCCGGCGGCGTACCCGCCGGGCAGCGTCATCTCGGCCTCGACGATGCCGCCGTCGCCGCCGACCGGATCGAGCCCGGCCTCGCCCATCGCATCCAGGAAGCCGGTCCGGCGCATCGCCTGCACGCTCTGCGCCGCGGCACCCGCCCGCGCTCCCGCGAGGTGCGCGATGCGCGTGTGCCCCTGGTCGATGAGGTGCTCGGTCGCGAGTCGAGCGGCGCCGCGGTCGTCGATCGCGAGGCGGGGCGCACCAGGGGCGGTGCCGCCGAGCGCGATCACGGGCTTGCCGCGGCGTTCGACGAGCTCGACCTCGTCGCCGGTGAGGTCGACGCCGACCGCGATCACCGCGTCGACCCGGCGCCGGGCGAGGAAGTAGTCGAACACGCGATGCCGCTCGGGGCCGGCGAGCGCCAGGTTGTAGAGCGTGAGGTCGTAGCCGGCGGCCAGCAGCGTGCGCTCGATGCCCTCGAGCACCTCGCCGAAGAACCAGCGGTTGATGAACGGGATGACCACGCCGACGTTCTTGGTCCGGCCCGTGACGAGGCTCGCGGCGTTCGGCGAGGCGATGTAGCCGATCTCGGCGGCGGCCTCGACGACGCGCTGCCGCGTCGCCTCCGAGACGTACCCGCGGCCGGTGAGGGCGCGGGATGCGGTCGACTTCGAGACCCCGGCCAGCCGCGCGACATCCGAGATCGCCGTCATCGCACTCCCTCCGTCGGGCACCTGCGCCTCCGACTGTACTTCGAAACGAGTCTGATGTGGAACCGGTGCCAGTCGCGAGGGTCGTCACCCGATCGTGATGCGCGGAAACCTTGCCTCATCCCACCGGCGTCGCCTAGCGTGGGGATCTGGAACCGATTCCCGGTTCCAGCCTGCACCACACTCAACGAGGAGAAGACATGAGACTCACACGGCATCGCCGTTGGGCGGTCCCGGTGGTGGCCGTCGCTGCGGCTGGCCTCGCGCTCACCGGCTGCACCGGCGACATCGCCGCCGAGGATGCGGGCGACGTCGACTGCGGACCGTACGAGGAGTACGGCACGTTCGACGGCGCCAGCGTCACGATCGGCGGCACCATCCTCGATATCGAAGCCGACCGGCTGGTCGAGTCGTGGTCCGACTTCGCCAGCTGCACCGGCATCGAGATCGACTACCAGGGCTCGAGCGAGTTCGAGGCCCAGATCGCGGTGCTGGCCGAGGGCGGCAATGCGCCCGACATCGGCTTCGTGCCCCAGCCTGGCCTCGTCCAGCGGCTGGCCGACGGCGGCTGGCTGATCCCGGGCTCGGAGTCGGTCGAGGCGAACGTCGACGAGTGGTGGTCCGAGGACTGGAAGGGCTACGGCACCGTCGACGACACGTTCTACGGCGCCCCGCTCATGGCCAGCATCAAGGGCTACGTCTGGTACTCGCCGGCCGAGTTCGAGGAGAAGGGCTACGAGATCCCGACCACGCTCGACGAGCTGACCGACCTGTCGCAGCAGATCGCCGACGAGGGCGAGCACAAGCCCTGGTGCGTGGGCCTGGAGTCCGGTGAGGCCACCGGCTGGCCCGGCACCGACTGGGTCGAGGACTACATGCTCCGCCTGCACGGCGCCGACGTGTACGACCAGTGGGTGACCCACGAGATCCCGTTCAACGACCCGCAGGTGGCCGAGGCCTTCGACGCGGTCGGCGAGTACCTGAAGAACGAGGACATGGTCAACGGCGGCATCGGAGACGTGTCGACCCAGATCACCGAGGCGTTCCAGACCGCCGGCCTGCCGATCCTCGACGGGGAGTGCTCGCTGCACCACCAGGCGTCGTTCTACGAGACGTTCTGGAACCCCGAGGGCGGCGAGGAGAACACCGTGGCCTCCGACGGCACCGTGTTCGCCTTCCTGCTCCCGCCCGAGACCGCCGGCGACCCGCTGTCGGTGACCGGCGGCGGCGAGATCGTGGTCGCGTTCACCGACGCCGAGGAGGTCGAGGCGGTTCGCACCTTCCTCTCCAGCGACACGTGGGCCAACAACCGCGTGAGCCTGGGCGGCGTCATCAGCGCGAACAAGGGCGTCGACCCCGAGAACGCGTCGAGCGAGCTGCTCGTGCAGTCGATCGAGATCCTGCAGGATCCCGAGACCACGTTCCGGTTCGACGGTTCCGACCTGATGCCCGGTGCCGTCGGCGCCGACTCCTTCTGGAAGGGCATCGTGGCCTGGGTCAGCGGCGACAGCACCGAGCAGGTGCTCGACACCATCGAGGCGAGCTGGCCCAACTGATCGCCCGCGCGTCGTGAGCGCCGGTGACGGCGAGCGCGACATCATCGAGGGGCGGGGCTGGTACCCCGCCCCTCGGCACCCCCAGATTCAACGACGAAACCGGGAGGCAAGATGACCACTGGTGACCTGCTCGGCAAGATCCTCCAGGTGGTGATGGGGTTGGCGATCTTCGCCGCCATCATCGGCCTGCTGATCTTCTTCATCGATCGCGCACCCAAACGGGGACGCGACTACTGGCAGCTCGCGGGGTTCCTCGCCCCGGCGCTGATCTTCCTCGCGATCGGCCTCGTCTACCCGGCGATCCGCACGAGCATCCTCGCCTTCCAGGACCGCGACGGCGCGTTCACCTGGGACAACTTCATCTGGATGTTCACCCAGCCGACCGCGATCCGGACCCTGATCAACACGGTGATCTGGGTGCTCATCGTGCCGACGGTCTCCACGATCATCGGGCTCGCCTACGCGATCTTCATCGACCGGTCCCGCGGCGAGCGGTACTACAAGGTCATCCTGTTCATGCCCATCGCGATCTCGTTCGTGGGCGCCGGCATCATCTGGCGGTTCGTGTACGAGTACCGCTCACCGGGACGTGAGCAGATCGGCTTGCTCAACGCGGTCGTCGAGCTCTTCGGCGGCCAACCCGTGCAGTGGCTCCAGACCGACCCGATCAACACCTTCCTGCTGATCGTGGTCATGATCTGGATCCAGACCGGTTTCGCGATGGTGCTGTTGAGCGCGGCCATCAAGGGCGTGCCGACCGAGCAGATCGAGGCGGCGCAGCTCGACGGCACGAACGCGTGGCAGCGCTTCGTGAACGTCACGGTGCCCGGCATCCGCGGCGCACTCGTCGTGGTGCTGACGACGATCTCGATCGCGACGCTGAAGGTCTTCGACATCGTCCGGACGATGACCGCCGGAAACTTCAACACGAGCGTCGTGGCGAACGAGATGTACACCCAGGCGTTCCGTGCGAGCGAGATCGGGCGCGGATCCGCGCTGGCGCTGATCCTGTTCCTGCTGGTGATGCCGATCGTCATCTACAACGTCAACGTGCTTCGCAAGCAGAGGGAGATCCGATGAGCAGCGTCGCCCCCGCAGACCTCCCCGTCGGCAAGGACGAAGGGTCGCTCGAAGCGGCCGAGGAGGCGGAGTACGCCCAGCCGAAGACCGCTCGGGTCAAGAAGCGGCTGACCTCGCGCACCGCGACGATCGCCTCGCTGATCATCGCGGTGCTCTGGACGATCCCCACCTTCGGCCTGTTCATCTCGTCGTTCCGGCCGGCGGAGCTGATCCGCACGACCGGATGGTGGACGATCTTCCAGAACCCGGGGTTCACGTTCGACAACTACGCCGAGGTGCTGCTCTCGCCGTCGGCGTCGTCGCCGCAGCTGGGCGCGTACATCGTCAACTCGATCGCGATCGCGCTGCTCGGCACCCTGATCCCGCTCGTGATCGCGACCATGGCCGCGTACGCGTTCGCGTGGATCAAGTTCCCGGGTTCGAACGCCCTGTTCATCTTCGTGTTCGCCCTGCAGATCGTGCCGCTGCAGATGGCCCTGGTGCCGCTGCTGCAGATCTTCTCGAACTGGCTGCGCCCGGCGCAGATCTGGCTGCACGACCTGATCCCGATCATCCCGGAGCAGAACTACGCACCGGTGTGGATCGCGCACGCCATGTTCGCGATGCCGCTGGCGATCTTCCTGCTCCACAACTTCATCTCGGAGATCCCGAACGACGTGATCGAGGCGGCGCGCGTCGACGGCGCCACGCACGGGCAGACGTTCTTCCGGATCGTGCTGCCGCTCGCGACGCCGGCCATCGCCTCCTTCGCGATCTTCCAGTTCATCTGGGTGTGGAACGACCTGCTCGTCGCCCTGATCTTCTCGGGCGGCACACAGGATGTCGCGCCACTCACCCAGCGATTGGCGGAGCTGACCGGTACACGCGGCCAGGCGTGGGAGCTGCTGACCGCGGGTGCGTTCATCTCGATCGTCATTCCGCTCATCGTGTTCTTCAGCCTGCAGCGCTACTTCGTGCGCGGCCTGCTGGCGGGCTCGACGAAGGGCTGACCCGGGGGTGGGTCACGCCGCGATCGCGGCGGCTCGAGGGGCGGATGCGACGCGCATCCGCCCCTCGATGCGTCCGCGGCCGCCCTTGACGCGAACCGGAGGGTTCCATATCGTGCGGACCGTACGGTCCGTCAAGGGGGAAGGGGAACCGCACGATGAAGAGGATGATGCTCGCCGGCGCCGCCGCGGTGGCGCTCGCGATCGGGATGGCGTCGCCGGCAGCGGCCGCGCCGCAGGAGTGCAACTGGGGCGAGGCGACCAGGAACTTCGTCGCCGCCGAGGGCGGGCAGACGCAGGGCATGCACGCCGCCGACCCGTCGGGTGACGGGCGCGGGTACGAGTCGAGGGTCGGCCTGCCGAACCTCGACCCGAACGCCAGCGGCCAGGGCAAGCTCGTCGCGACCTGCCTGATCGTCACCGGAGGATAGGCCGAGTCGACCGACGGATGCGGCGGGGGCGCGGCCCTCGCCGCATCCGCGTGTCCGGGCGGTTCGTCGTCCCGCCCCGGCCCGGTCGTCCGCCGGACGCCGTCACCGCCTCGGCCGGTCACGCCCTCGGCGAACGTCGCCCGCGAGGACGCCCCGGGCGGCCGCGGTCCGTTCCGGCGCGCCTAGGCTCGAACGCATGAGCATGCACGGGAGCGCGCCGGGCGGCCCCGCCGGGCGGGCGGGCGGCGGCCGGCCACGCGGGCGCATCAGCGCGGCCGACGAGAGCGCCCAGCGCGCCGAGAACGCGGAGGCGCCGAAGATCCCGCACCTGATGCGGCGCATCGCGGAGCTCTTCCGGCCGCACCGCCCGCAGCTCGCGCTCACCGTCGCCCTGGTGCTGCTCGGCGCCGCGTTGAGCGTGATCCCGCCGCTGCTGACCGAGCGGGCGTTCGACGACGGGCTCTTCCCGGTCGGCCCCGACGGGCAGGTCGCCGGCCCGAACCTCCCCGTGCTCACGACCATCGTCGTGGCGATGCTCACGGTGTTCATCGTCTCGTCGCTGCTCGGCGTCTGGCAGACCTGGCTGACCGCGAACGTCGGCAACAAGGTCATGGGCGCGCTGCGCGTGCGCATGTTCACCCACCTGCAGCGGATGGAGCTCAGCTTCTTCACGCGCACGAAGACGGGCGTCATCCAGTCCCGCCTGCAGAACGACGTCGGCGGCGTCGCCTCCGTGCTCACCAACACGGTCTCGAGCGTGCTCGGCAACACGGTCACGGTGCTCGCGGCGTTCGTGGCGATGCTTCTGCTGAACTGGCAGCTCACCCTCATCGCGCTCGTGCTGCTGCCCGTGATGGTGGTCGCGCAGCGGCGGGTCGGCCAGGTCCGCGCCCGCATCGCGGCGAAGACGCAGGAGTCGCTCTCGGAGATGACCGCGATCACGCAGGAGACGCTGTCGGTCTCCGGCATCCTGCTCTCGAAGAGCTTCACGCGGCAGCGCAGCGAGATCGAGCGCTACGGCCAGGAGAACGACAACCAGGTGCGGCTGCAGGTGCGCCAGCAGATGACCGGCCAGTGGTTCTTCGCGATGGTCGGCATCTTCATGTCGGCGATCCCGGCGATCGTGTACCTGGTCTCCGGATGGCTCATCGCCGGCGGCACGACCGACATCACCGCCGGCACGATCGTGGCGTTCACGACCGTGCAGGCGCGGCTGCTGTTCCCGCTCATGGCGCTGATGCGCGTGGCGCTCGACCTGCAGACCTCGGGCGCGCTGTTCGCCCGCATCTTCGAGTACCTCGACCTGCGCCCCGCCATCACCGACGCGCCGGACGCCCGGCCGGTGCCGGACGGGACCGATGCCGAGGGCCGCGCGCGCCTCGGCCGCGTGGAGTTCGAGCACGTCTCCTTCCGCTACCCGGACGCCGGCGACGACGGCCCGCCCACGCTCGACGACGTGTCGTTCACCATCGAGCCGGGCCAGTACGCGGCGTTCGTCGGGCCGAGCGGCGCGGGCAAGACGACCGTGTCGTACCTCGTGCCGCGCCTCTACGAGGCCACGGATGGCGCGGTCCGGTTCGCAGGCACCGACGTGCGCGAGCTCGAGCACGAGTCCCTCGTGTCGAACATCGGGATCGTGAGCCAGGAGACCTACCTGTTCCACGCCTCGATCGCCGACAACCTCCGGTACGCCAAGCCGGACGCCACCGACGACGAGCTCGAGGCGGCCGCGCGCGCGGCGAACATCCACGACACGATCGCGTCGTTCCCCGACGGGTACGACACCGTGGTCGGCGAGCGCGGGTACCGCCTGTCGGGCGGCGAGAAGCAGCGGATCGCGATCGCGCGGGTGCTGCTGAAGGACCCGCCGGTGCTCGTGCTCGACGAGGCGACGAGCGCGCTCGACACCATCAGCGAGCGCGTCGTGCAGTCCGCGCTCGACGACGCCTCCCGCGGGCGCACGACCATCGCGATCGCGCACCGCCTCTCGACGGTCGTCGCCGCCGACGTCATCTTCGTGATCGTCGCCGGCCGCATCGCCGAGCGCGGCACGCACGCCGAGCTCATCGCGCAGGGCGGCGTCTACGCGTCGCTCTCCCGCCAGCAGGCGGAGCGACCCGAGGTGCCGATCGGGTAGGGCCCGGATCAGGACCGCTCGGCGAGCATGCCCTCCATCAGCTCGATCTCGGCCTGCTGGCTCAGGATGATCGACTCGGCCAGCGACACCACGACCGGATAGGTCGAGCGGTCGAGCACGGCCTCGGCCATCTCCACGGCGCCCTCGTGGTGGAGGATCATGAGCTCGAGGAATCGCCGCTCGGCTGCGACCCCGTCGAGTTCGCGCAGTCCGGCGAGCTGCTCGGCCGTGGCGAGCCCCGGCATCGGCTCGCCGGCCACGTGGGCCGACCCGTCGTCGCCGTGGTCGTGGCTGCTCCCGTCGAGCGCCGGCCGGGTCATCCAGGTCATCGACGGCTCGGGGCCGGCCTGGGGCAGGCCCCACTCGGCGAGCCATCCGTACATCTGCCCGGACTGCTGCGCCTGCGCGGTCGCGATGTCGTACGCGAGCCGGCGCACCGCATCGTCGTCGGTCGCGTCGCGCACGATCATGGCGAGCTCGACGCCCTGCTGGTGGTGGACCTGCATGTCGCGGGCGAAGCCCGACTCGGCGCTCGCGTTCGCGGGCGCCTCCTCGCCGAGCGTCGAGAGCCGGCCGAACGAGAACGCGACCGCCGCGACCGCGACCACCGCGACCGACGCCGCGATCACGGCCGCCCAGCGGCCGACCCCGCCGCGGCGACCGCCATCGGCCCGATCGGGATCGCCGTCGCTCACGCGACCTTGCCCGGTGCGTCGATCCCGCCCGTGCAGAAGGCCCCGGGCTCCGGCACGTCCTGGCTCTGCCAGTACTCCTCGACGTACTCGCCGATGCGCGGGTCGTCGACCGCATCGACCTGCAGCTGCGAGTTCCACCCGCTCAGCACGATCGCCGAGGGCAGTCCCTCGAACGGCGACAGGATCACGTAGGTGCTCGGAAGCAGCGCTCGGAGCGCGTCGACGTCCTCGTCGGAGAGCGACTCGGGGTCGTAGGTGACCCAGATCGCGCCGTGCTCGAGCGAGTGCACGGCGTTCTCGTTCGGCACCGGCTCCTCGTACACCCCGCAGTTCAGCCAGACGGGATTGTGCTCGCCGCCGGCGGGGGGCGTCTGCGGGTAGTCGACGGCGCCCTCGACGTGCGACGAGGCGTTCTCGAACGTCTCGACACCGTCGATCTCGGCCCCGGTGCCCCCTGCCGTGTAGTCGGGGCGCTGCGGCGTGAGCGCGATGGAGCCGACGACGAGGGCGATGATCGCGACCCCCGCGGCGACCGATCCCCAGATCGCGATGCGGCGGTTGCGCTTCATGCGCGCCTCCCGCCTGCGGTGCTCCTCGAGCTTGCGCTCGCGCTCCGCTGCGCGCTGCTGCTTGACGCTGGGCTTCCGACCGGGCTGGGACGCGCTCACGCGGGGCCTTCCTCGTCTGGGGAGTTGGGGATGGAACCATCCGACCGCAGTCGACTGGGAGAACGCCGTCAGGGCGGGTGTGCGGGATGTTCCACCGGCGCCGCCGTGGCGTGCCGATCGATCCCGGTTCCGCGGGTCTAGCATGCGGGTGTCGGCATGGGGGCGACCTCGTGCGGGCCGGTGCTCCGGCCCGGGTCGGCGGGCCGGCGGGGGAGGTCGACGCATGGCCGAGGGCACGGACGCCGTCACTGCGGACGCCGAGGACGGCCCCGACGCGGGGCGCGGCAGCGGACTCAACCGGCGGGTGATCGCGCTCGCCGTCGCCGGCGCGGTCGGCGGGTTCCTGTTCGGGTTCGACTCATCGGTGGTCAACGGCGCGGTCGACGCGATCGAGCAGGAGTTCAGCCTGTCCGCGGGCCTCACCGGGCTCGCGATCGCGAGCGCGCTGCTCGGCTGCGCCGTCGGCGCCGAGCTCGCCGGACGGCTGGCGGACCGGTTCGGACGCATCCCGGTGATGATCATCGGCGCGAGCCTGTTCCTCGTCTCGGCCATCGGGTCGGGCCTGGCGCTCGGGGTGTGGGACCTCATCGCCTGGCGCGTCATCGGCGGCATCGGCATCGGCATCGCGTCGGTCGTCTCGCCGGCCTACATCGCCGAGATCTCGCCGCGGCGCGCCCGGGGTCGGCTCGCGTCGCTGCAGCAGCTCGCGATCGTCTTCGGCATCTTCACCGCACTGCTCTCGGACGCGCTCTTCGCATGGGCCGCCGGCGGCGCCGCCGAACCGCTCTGGTTCGGGCTCGGCGCCTGGCGGTGGATGTTCCTCGCCGGGATCGTGCCGAGCATCGCGTACGGGCTCATCGCCATGTCGCTCCCCGAGTCGCCGCGGTTCCTCGTGCGGCAGGGGAAGGAGGACGAGGCGCGCACGGTGCTCGCGCGGATCCAGCCCGGCGAGGTGGAGCGCGCGGTGCGCGACATCCGCTCGAGCATGAAGGCCGACGCGGAGGCGGCGCAGGCGAAGGGGGCGCTGCGGGGCCCGGTCATGGGCCTCCGCGGCATCGTGTGGATCGGCATCCTGCTGTCGGTGTTCCAGCAGTTCGTCGGCATCAACGTGATCTTCTACTACTCGACGACGCTGTGGAGCGCGGTCGGGTTCGGCGAGTCGAACGCCTTCGCGATCAGCGTGTTCACCTCCATCACGAACATCCTCGTCACCTTCGTCGCGATCGCACTGGTCGACCGGGTGGGGCGCCGTCCGCTGCTGCTCGTCGGGTCGGCCGGCATGGCGATCTCGCTCGGCACCATGGCGCTCGCGTTCGGCAACGCGAGCGGTTCGGGGGAGGACCTCACCCTGCCCGGCGCCTGGGGACCGGTCGCACTGGTGGCCGCGAACCTCTTCGTGGTGTTCTTCGGGTTCTCGTGGGGCCCGCTGGTCTGGGTGCTGCTCGGCGAGATCTTCCCGAACCGCATCCGAGCCCGGGCGCTCGGCCTCGCCGCCGCCGCGCAGTGGATCGCGAACTTCGCGGTGACGGTCACCTTCCCGCTGCTCGCCGACGTGTCGCTGCTCATGACCTACGGCCTGTACGCGACGTTCGCGGCGCTGTCGTTCTTCTTCGTGCTCGCGAAGATCCCCGAGACGAACGGGATGTCGCTCGAGGAGTCGGACACCCTGC
The DNA here is from genome assembly GCF_040496015.1 of Agromyces litoreus. Taxonomy (NCBI): domain Bacteria; kingdom Bacillati; phylum Actinomycetota; class Actinomycetes; order Micrococcales; family Microbacteriaceae; genus Agromyces; species Agromyces litoreus. Next base: position 10,370 of record NZ_JBEPKA010000022.1, on the reverse strand, counting down.
TCCCGCCCCGCAGGTCCGCCACCCGCTAGGCTGGCCGCGTGAGCTTCTCGTGCCGGTGTTGTCGTCGCTAGGCAGGCGACCCCTCCCATCGCGTCACGCGCCGACCGCGCGCCGCTCGACGCATCCGACACCAAGGAACGAACTCCGGTCATGAAGTACGCAGCCCACATCACCGATCTCGTCGGCGACACGCCGCTCGTGAAGCTCAACCGCGTCACCGAGGGGGTGACCGAGGCGACGGTGCTCGTGAAGCTCGAGTACGTGAACCCCGGCGGCTCCTCCAAGGACCGCATCGCGCGGAACATCATCGACGCCGCGGAGCGCGAGGGGAAGCTGGAGCCGGGCGGCACGATCGTCGAGCCGACCTCCGGCAACACCGGCGTCGGCCTCGCCCTGGTCGCCCAGGAGCGCGGCTACCGGTGCGTGTTCGTGTGCCCCGACAAGGTGTCGGAGGACAAGCGCAACGTGCTGAAGGCCTACGGCGCCGAGGTCGTGGTGACCCCGACCGCGGTCGCCCCCGACAGCCCCGAGTCCTACTACGGGGTGTCGGACCGGCTGGCGCGCGAGATCCCCGGCGCGTTCAAGCCCGACCAGTACTCCAACCCGAACGGACCGCTCTCGCACTACGAGACGACCGGCCCGGAGATCTGGCGAGACACCGACGGGAAGGTCACCCACTTCGTCGCGGGCGTCGGCACCGGCGGCACCATCACCGGCACCGGCCGGTACCTGCGCGAGGTGTCGGGCGACTCGGTGCGCATCATCGGCGCCGACCCCGAGGGCTCGGTCTACTCGGGCGGCACCGGCCGGCCCTACTTCGTCGAGGGCGTCGGCGAGGACTTCTGGCCGTCGGCCTACGACCCGAGCGTGCCGCACGAGGTCATCGCCGTGACCGACGCCGAGTCGATCGCGATGACGCGCCGGCTCGCGCGCGAGGAGGGCATCCTCGTGGGCGGCTCGAGCGGCATGGCGGTCGTGGCGGCGCTGAAGGCCGCGTCGCGGCCCGAGGTGACGAAGGACGACGTGTTCGTCGTGCTGCTGCCGGACTCGGGCCGCGGCTACCTCGGCAAGATCTTCAACGACAAGTGGCTGCGCGCGTACGGCTTCGGGAACGCACCGGCCGGGCACACGATCCGCGACATCCTCGAGGCGAAGGCCGACCGCACGGCGCCGCTCGTCTACGTGCACCCGAACGACACGGTGCGCGAGGCGATCGACCGGATGACCGAGGCGGGCGTCTCGCAGCTCGTCGTGCTCTCGGCCGAGCCGCCCGTCGTGCTCGGCGAGGTCGTCGGGGCGCTGCACGAGGAGGCCCTGCTCGAGCAGGTGTTCTCGGGGCGTGCGAAGCTCACCGACGAGGTCTCGGCCGTCGTCGGCGAGCCGCTGCCGCTCATCGGCGTCACCGAGCCGGTCGCGACCGCCCGCCAGGCGTTCGGCGAGGCGCCGGCGATGCTCGTGACCGACGGCGGAAAGGCGCTCGGCGTGATCACCCGCGCCGACCTCCTCACCTACCTCTCCTCCTGACGTTTCTCAGGAGGAACGCGCGGACATGGCATCGGCCCGCGCGTGATTCAAGTTCAGAGACTTCATCTCCAACCGAAAGGACGGCGAGCACCGTGGACCTTCCTGAGAACGGCATGCGCTTCGACACGCGGGCCATCCACGCCGGACAGGCCTTCGACCCCACCACCGGCGCGGTCATCCCGCCGATCTACCAGACCTCGACCTACGTGCAGGACGGCATCGGCGGCCTCCGCAGCGGGTACGAGTACTCGCGCGGCGGCAACCCGACCCGGACCGCGCTCGAGTCGCAGCTCGCGGCGCTCGAAGGCGGCGTCCGCGGCCTGTCGTTCGCCTCGGGCCTGGCGGCCGAGGACGCACTGCTGCGCACCGTGCTGCAGCCCGGCGACCACGTCGTGATCGGCAACGACGTGTACGGCGGCACGCACCGCCTCATCCGCCGCATCTTCGGCGACTGGGGCGTGCGCCACACGACCGTCGACACGAGCGACCTCGCCGCCGTGCGCGCGGCGCTCGAGCTCGGCACCACGAAGGTGCTCTGGGTCGAGACGCCGTCGAACCCGCTCATGAAGATCTCCGACATCGCGGCACTCGCCGAGCTCGGCGACGAGGCCGGGATCCTCGTCGTGGTCGACAACACGTTCGCGAGCCCCGCGCTCCAGCAGCCGATCGGGCTCGGCGCCGACGTCGTCGTGCACTCCACGACCAAGTACCTCGGCGGGCACTCGGACGTGGTCGGCGGCGCCCTCGTGTTCGCCGAGGGGCAGGAGGAGCTCGCCGAGCGCGCCGCCTTCACGCAGTTCGCGGCGGGCGCCGTGTCGGGCCCGTTCGACGCGTTCCTCACCTCGAGGGGCATCAAGACCCTCGGCGTGCGGATGCAGCGGCACAGCCAGAACGCGCTGGCGATCGCCCGGCGGCTCGAGGAGCACCCCGCGGTCGCCCGCGTGCTCTACCCGGGCCTCGCCTCGCACCCCGGGCATGCGCTCGCCGCGCGCCAGATGTCCGGGTTCGGCGGCATGGTCTCGATCGACCTCGAGGGCGGGGCCGCAGCGGCACGGCGCTTCGCCGAGTCGACGTCGGTGTTCCAGCTGGCGGAGTCGCTCGGCGGGGTCGAGTCGCTCGTGAACTACCCGTCCGAGATGACGCACGCCTCGGTGAAGGGCACGGAGGCCGAGGTGCCGGAGTCGATCGTGCGGCTCTCGGTGGGCATCGAGGACGTCGACGACCTGCTCGCCGACATCGATCGCGCCCTCGAGCAGCTGTAGCCGAAGGCCCGCGGCCGCGTTGGCAGGATCTGCACGAACCCTGTCGTTTCTGCCAGCGCGGCCGGCCGCGGCATCCGACACGATGATCCCGTGAGCACGAGGACACTGGACATCGCGCCGGCATCGGCGGCGACCGCACCCGCCCGTGGCCGTCTCGGCCTGGGGCAGGGCACCGCCCTGTACGTGGCGAGCGTGCTCGGCACCGGCATCCTCGTGCTCCCCGGGCTCGCGGCCCAGGCCGCGGGGCCCGCGTCGATCGTCGCGGTCGCCGCGGTGCTCGCGCTCTCCATCCCGCTCGCCGGGACCTTCGCGGCGCTCGCCGCGCGCTACCCCGATGCCGGCGGCGTCGCGAGCTACGTGCGCCGCGCGCTCGGCGGCACGGCCGCCCGGATGACCGGGTACTGGTTCTACTTCGGTGTCTGCGTCGGCGCGCCCGTCGTGGCCGTGCTCGGCGGCGAGTACGTCGTCGCGGTGCTCGGGGTCGACCGCTCGGCCGTGCCGGTGATCGGCCTCGCCGTGTTCGTGCCGCCGTTCCTCGCGAACTGGTTCGGCGTCCGCGTCGCCGGCTGGGTGCAGTTCGTGCTCACCGGCCTGCTGCTCGCCGTCGTCGTCGGCGTCGTCTCCGTCACCTTCCCCGCGGCCGATCCCGCGAACCTCACGCCGTTCCTGCCGAACGGCTGGGCGGGCGTGGGCGTCGCGATCAGCCTCTTCGTCTGGGCGTTCGCCGGATGGGAGGTCGGCACGCACATCGCGGGCGAGTTCCGCGATCCGCGGCGCACCATCCCCCTCGCGACGGGCATCGCGATCCTCGTCGTCGGCGGGGGATATCTCGCCCTGCAGGTGGCCACCGTCTCCGTGCTCGGCGACGCCGCCGGCGGGAGCCAGGTGTCCCTCCTCGACCTCGTCGAGTCGACCGCGCCCGGCGTCGGCTCGGTGCTCGTCGCGATCGTCGCCGCGATCGTCACGCTCGGCGTCCTGAACGCCTACCTGCCGGCGTTCGGCAAGCTCGGCGCGGCGCTCGGGCGCGACGGCGACCTGCCCGCGTTCTTCGCCAAGGGCGCGGAAGACGGCGCGGTGCCACGGCGTGCGCTCCTGCTCACGGCGGCGCTCATCCTCGTCTACTTCGGGCTCATGCTGCTGAACGGACTCGAGCTCTCGACGTTCATCCTGATCCACACGAGCAACATGGTGAGCATCTACGCGCTCGGCATGCTCGCCGCGACGATGATCCTGCGCCGCTGGTCGTTCGGCTGGTGGCTCGCGGTCGTCGCGACCGTGCTCACCGCCGGGCTCCTGGTGCTCGCCTGGCAGAACCTGTTCGTCCCGCTCGCCCTCGCCGGCGCCTCCGTCGTCGTGACGCTGGTGCGGCGCGCACGGGCACGCAAGCGGCTGGGAATCGGCGCCACCCCCGCCGGTCGGCTGGCGGGCGAGGTGCGATCGGGGTGAGGATGGTGGGCATGACCGCCCACGCCTATGCGCTCGCCGACGGCAACACCATCCCCGCGATCGGCCTGGGCACCTACGGATTGAACGACCAGACGGGCGTCGACGCGATCGTCTCGGCCATCCGCGACGGGTACCGGCTCATCGACACGGCGTACAACTACGGCAACGAGGAGGTCGTCGCCGAGGCGATCCGCCGCGCCGAGGTCGACCGCAGTGACCTCTTCGTCACGACGAAGCTCCCCGGGCGGCACCACGGCGTCGACGAGACGCTCGCGAGCTTCGAGCAGTCCCGCCGCCGACTCGACCTGGACTGGGTCGACCTCTACCTCATCCACTGGCCGAACCCGAAGCGCGACCGCTACGTCGACAGCTGGCGCTCGATGATCAAGCTCAAGGAGCGCGGCGTCGTCCGCTCGATCGGCGTCTCGAACTTCACGCCGGCGATGCTCGACCGCCTCGCCGCCGAGACGGGCCTCATGCCCGTGGTCAACCAGGTCGAACTGCATCCGTACTTCCCGCAGGCCGAGCTGCGCGCCTACCACGCCGAGCACGCCATCCGCACCGAGAGCTGGAGCCCGCTCGGCAAGCGCACCGACCTGCTCGCCGAGCCCGTGCTGACCGAGATCGCCGAGCGCCACGAGGTCACCCCGGCGCAGGCCGTGCTCGCCTGGCACCTGGCGCTCGGCTGCGTGCCCATCCCGAAGTCGGCCGACGCCGAGCGCCGTCGGGCGAACCTCGACGTCTTCGACATCGAGCTCGACGAGGCCGAGGTCGAGGCGATCTCGGGCCTCGAGCGCGGGCGGATCTGGGGCGCCGACCCCGAGACGCACGAGGAGCTCTGAGCGGCGCTCCCGGGCCCGCGCCGGCGCAGGCGGACGCGTCGGGCGGATGCCGGCGGGCGGACGTAGGCTCGATCAGGTGACCGAACGCTCCGTCCCGGCGCCCGCCGACGACCCGGCCTCGCGCGACCGCGAGTCGTCCACCGACCCCGGGGCGCCGGTCGACGACGGCGCACCGGTCGTCGAGGCCGGCCCCGGCGCGCCCGCGGGCGGCGTCTTCGCACCCTCCTGGCGGTGGCTGTCGCTCGGCATGTTCTCGCTGGTCTTCCTCGCGGCGTTCGAGGTGCTCGCCGTGACGACCGCGATGCCGCTCGTCGCCGCCGACCTCGACGGCGAGCGCCTGTACGCGCTGGCGTTCTCGGTCCCGCTCGCCGCGGGCGTGATCGGCATGGTCGTCGCGGGCAACTGGAGCGACCGTTCGGGTCCGCTGCCGCCGCTGCTGGCCGCCGGCGGGCTCTTCGTGACGGGCCTCGTGATCGCGGGCCTCGCGCCGAGCATGCCCGTGCTGGTCCTCGGGCGGCTCGTGCACGGCATCGGCGGCGCGGCGGTCATCGTGCCGCTCTACGTCATCGTCGCGCGCGTCTATCCCGCATCGGTGCGTTCGCGCGTCTTCGCCGGGTTCGCGGCGGCCTGGGTCATCCCGTCGATCGTCGGGCCGGCCATCGCCGGGTACGTCGCCGAGCACGTGGGCTGGCGGTGGGTCTTCCTCGGGGTCATCGCACTCGTGCTCCCGGCCGCGCTCATGATGCTCGCGCCGCTGCGCCGCGTGCTCGACCGCGTGCAGGGCGACCGCACGGTGCCGTGGAGCCGGCGGCGACTCGGCTGGTCCCTCCTCGCCGCGGCCGCGGCGCTCGGGGTCGGCGTCGCGGCCGGCCTGGCCGAGCCGTGGCGGTGGGTGGTGGCCCTCGCGTCCATCGCGGTGACCGTGGTCGTCGTGCGGCCGCTGCTGCCGACCGGCACCCTCCGGGCCGCGCGCGGGATCCCGGCGACGGTGCTCGTCCGGGCGGTCGTGGCGGGCGCGTTCTTCGGCAGCGAGATCTACCTGCCGAAGCTCCTCATCGAGCGCGACGGACTGCCCGCCGGCCTCGCCGGCGCCGTGCTCACGGGCGCCGGCATCTCGTGGGCGGCGGCGTCGTGGCTGCAGGGTCGCCTCGACGCCCGCCTGTCGAACACCGAGGTCATCCGGATCGGCGCGGTGACGCTCGCCACGGCCGTGGCGCTCGTGCTGCTCATCGCCGTGTTCGCGCTTCCGCCGTTCGCCGCGTTCGTCGCGTGGACGCTCGCAGGCGCCGCGATGGGCTTCATGTACCCGAGGTTCTCGGTCGCCGTGCTCGAGCAGTCGGCGCAGCGGGAGCAGGGCTTCAACAGCGCGGCGCTGTCGATCGGCGAGTCCCTCGGCGCGGCGATCGCGCTCGCGGTGACCGCGCTCGTCGCGACGGCGACCGCGAGCGTGCCCTTCACGCCCGAGTTCGCCGTGACGCTGGCCATCGCGGTCGTGGCCGTGGTGCTCGCGCCCCGGGTCCGCCCGCAGGGCGGGCGACCGAGCAGCGCCGTTCGCTGAGGCCGGTGTTCATGTGACCGTCACATTTGTGACGGTCACATTGCCGCATCCGCGTGCATAATGGTCTGGCCGAACCGTGTGACCGTGAACATGCCGACATCGATCGAGGTCCCCGTGCCAGAGACGTCCGAGGAGCGCCCGAAGGGTCGCCCGCCGAGCATTCGCGATGTCGCGCGCCTCGCCGGGGTGTCGCACCAGACGGTCTCGCGCGTGCTCAACCACCATCCGAGCATCCGCCCGGAGACCAAGCAGCGCGTGCTCGACGTGATGGCCGAGCTGCAGTACACGCCGAACCGCGCCGCGCGGGCGCTCGTCACGAGCCGGTCGCGCACGATCGGGATCCTCTCGTCGTCGAGCACGCACTACGGGCCCGCCTCGAGCATCGCGGCCATCGAGGCCGCGGCCCGCGCTGCCGGGTACTGGGTGAGCACCGCGAACATCGAGTCCTCGGATGCCGAGTCGATCGCGGGCGGGCTGGCGCACCTGCGCGCCCAGGGGATCGAGGGCCTCGTCGTGATCGCGCCGCAGGTCCGGGTCTTCGACACGCTCGCCGACCTCTCGATCGACCTGCCCTACGTGACCCTGCAGTCGACGGGCCGCGACCCGGCGCACACGCTCTCGGTCGACCAGATCGCCGGCGCGAGGCTCGCCACGCGGCACCTGATCGAGCGCGGTCACCGGGCGATCTACCACCTCGCCGGCCCGCAGGACTGGATCGAGGCCGAGGCGCGCATGCGGGGGTTCCTCGACGAGATGGGCGCGCACGACGTGCCGACGACGGCCCCGATCCTCGGCGACTGGACGGCCGACTTCGGCTACTACGCGGGCCGCGAGCTGCTCACGGTGCGCGACTTCACCGCGATCTTCTCGTCGAACGACCAGATGGCGCTCGGCGTCATGCACGCCGTGCGCGACGCGGGCCTCGAGATCCCGCGCGACGTGTCGATCGTGGGCTTCGACGACATCCCCGAGGCCGGCCACTTCTGGCCGCCGCTGACCACCGTGCGACAGGACTTCCCCGAGCTCGGCCGCCGGTGCGTGGCCCTGCTCCTCGGCGACCTCGACCCGTCGGCGCCCGAGTACCGCGGCACGATCGTGCCCGAGCTCATCGTGCGCGACACGGTCGGCCCGCCCGCGTTCTGATGGCGTGCCGCCCCGGATCGGGCGGGGAGGGCGCGAAACCGGCGCGTTACCGTTCCGTGACCTTCCACTGTTGACAGGTCCGGGAAACCTGTGGCTAACATGGCTCTCGCGATGTGAACGGTCACATGGGACGTCACATCCGAACGGTTCCACCGCCCATGGCGACGCACCCGCGACGAAGGAGTCCACGTGATCGACACGACCGCCCCGCGACGGCCGGTGCGCGCATGACCAGCCGCACGACGAGCTTCGGGCCGCAGGTCGAGGTCGCGATCGCGCGGACCAGGGCCGAGGTGGCCCGCCTGCACGGCGAGCTGACCCGGTACGGCCTCGTGGTCTGGACAGGCGGCAACGTGTCGGGCCGGGTGCCGGGTGCCGACCTGTTCGTGATCAAGCCGTCAGGCGTGAGCTACGACGACCTCGCGCCGGAGAACATGATCCTGTGCGACCTCGACGGCGAGGTCATCGCCGGCACCCCGGGCGCCGAGCGGTCGCCCTCGAGCGACACGGCGGCGCACGCCTACGTGTACCGGAACATGCCCGAGGTCGGCGGGGTCGTGCACACGCACTCGACCTACGCCACGGCGTGGGCGGCGCGGGGCGAGGAGATCCCCTGCGTGATCACCGCGATGGCCGACGAGTTCGGCGGGCCGATCCCGATCGGCCCGTTCGCGATCATCGGCGACGACTCGATCGGTCGCGGCATCGTCGAGACGCTGACCGGGCACCGCAGCCGTGCGGTGCTGATGCAGAACCACGGCCCGTTCACGATCGGTTCCAGCGCACGCGACGCGGTCAAGGCCGCGGTGATGGTCGAGGACGTGGCCCGCACGGTCCACCTGGCCCGCGAGGCGGGCGAGCTGATCCCGATGCCCGAGGAGGCGATCGACCGGTTGTACGACCGGTACCAGAACGTGTACGGCCAGGCGTCCGACGCCCGCCGTGCGCCGCACAAGTGAACACCTGAAAGCCTGCGGCATCCCGTGTCCCGAGGATGCCGAAGGGGAGCCGGTCGTCATGGACGAGGCCGGCTTCCGCACCCCCGTCACGAGACGACGACGTCCATGACCACACAGTGAAAGGACACACCGTGAACACCACGAAGAAGGTGCTGCTGGCCACCCTGGCCGCCGGTTCGATGCTCGCGCTCGCCGCGTGCTCGGGCGGCACGGGCGGCGGCGACGGCGGCGGCGACGGCGGCCTGATCGGCGTCGCGATGCCCACGAAGAGCTCGGAGCGCTGGATCCAGGACGGCGACGCCGTCAAGGAGCAGCTCGAGGAGCAGGGCTTCTCGGTCGACCTGCAGTACGCCGAGGACGACATCCCCACCCAGGTCTCGCAGATCGAGAACATGATCACCAAGGGCGCCGAGGCGCTGATCATCGCCTCGATCGACGGCACCACGCTCTCCGAGGTGCTGCAGAACGCGGCCGACGCCGACATCCCGGTCATCGCCTACGACCGCCTCATCCGCGACTCCGAGAACGTCGACTACTACGCGTCGTTCGACAACTACGTCGTCGGCGTGCAGCAGGCCACCTCGCTCCTGGCGGGCCTGGGCCTCACCGACCTCGAAGGCGCAGAGGCCGCCGACGCGCCCGAGGGCCCGTTCAACATCGAGCTGTTCGCCGGTTCGCCCGACGACAACAACGCCACGTTCTTCTGGAACGGCGCGATCGACACGCTGCAGCCCTACATCGACGAGGGCACCCTGGTCGTGAAGTCGGGCCAGACCGAGTTCGAGCAGGCCGCCATCCTCCGTTGGGACGGCGAGGTCGCGCAGAGCCGCATGGAGGACATCCTCGTCTCGACGTACTCGGACGGCTCGAAGGTCGACGCGGTGCTCTCGCCCTACGACGGCCTCTCGCGCGGCATCATCTCGGCCCTCACCGACGCCGGCTACTCGGTCGGCGACGAGTGGCCGGTCATCTCGGGCCAGGACGCCGAGCTCGACTCGGTGAAGGCGATCAACGCGGGCGAGCAGTACTCGACCATCTTCAAGGACACCCGCAACCTCGCGGCCGTGGCCGTGGACATGGCGACCGCCCTGCTGAACGGCGAGGAGCCCGAGGTCAACAACACCGAGGACTACGACAACGGCGTGAAGGTCGTGCCCTCGTACCTCCTCGAGTCGCAGATCGTCGTCGCGGACAACATCACCGAGGTCCTCGTCGACTCCGGCTACTGGACCGAAGAGGAGATCAACGGCTGAACCGGCCGCTGATCCCGAACGGATGAACCACCGCGTGTCGGGACCTGCGGCGGGAGTACTCTCGCCTCAGGTCCCGGCCGCGGCATCCGCCACCCGGCCGGCCCCACACCGGCGATGGAGCAGGAGCAAGGGATGACCAACCACATTCTCGAGATGCGCGGCATCACGAAGACCTTCCCCGGCGTCAAGGCGCTCGCGAACGTCAACCTCGGCGTGGAACGCGGCGAGGTGCACGCGATCTGCGGCGAGAACGGCGCGGGCAAGTCCACGCTCATGAAGGTGCTCTCGGGCGTCTACCCGCACGGCACCTACGACGGCGCGATCGTCTTCGAGGGCGAGGAGGTCGAGTTCAAGGACCTCACCGACTCCGAGGCCAAGGGCAT